>NZ_JBUDGD010000024.1:0-75539 GCF_055484735.1 Pseudomonas sp. 15C
TTCCGATCTCTCGTCAGCGGGAGGCGAATTCTACAGCGTTACACGCTGCTGTCAACACCTCTTTTTCAACTTCCTTTCGAGCTTCGATGAACTGAAGCCGCTTACCGCCGAAACCTACTTAACTCGTTGAATCTCAAGGAGTTTTCCGTTTCGACTGCGCCGGAAGTGGGGCGAATTATAGACAGATCCGATCCACCGTCAAGCAGTAATTTCGTATTTCTATCGAAACAGTTAAAAACGCCATCTGTATATAGACGTAACGAAAACCAATGCGCAGTATATTGCCCAATACCAACAATAAACCTCTCCTGCTCTTACTTTGGACGATGCCACGCAATGAATGACCAACCACGATCGCTTGCCTCTCTGTTGTTTCCGGTTGGCCTGCTATTAATCGCCATGGCATCGATCCAGTCCGGCGCCTCCCTGGCGAAAAGCATGTTTCCCGTCGTTGGTGCTCAGGGCACCACTACGCTGCGCCTTATCTTTGCCAGTGTGATCATGTTGCTGATACTGCGCCCCTGGCGGGCCAAGCTGACGGCCAGATCGCTGCGCACCGTAATCGTCTACGGGATGGCGCTGGGCGGCATGAACTTCCTCTTCTATATGTCATTGCGCACGGTCCCGCTGGGCATTGCCGTTGCCCTCGAATTCACCGGCCCGCTCGCCGTGGCGATCTATGCTTCCCGCCGGGCAATCGATTTTCTGTGGATCGCCCTCGCTGCGATTGGTTTGTTCCTGTTGATCCCCAGCGGAGCCACCAGCGTAGGTATCGACCTGGTGGGCGCCGGCTATGCACTGGGCGCAGGGGTTTGCTGGGCGCTGTACATCCTGTTCGGACAAAAGGCCGGGGCCGATAATGGCGTCACGACAGCTGCACTCGGGGTGATGATCGCCGCGCTGTTCGTAGCGCCGATCGGCATCGTCCATGCTGGCGCAGCGTTGCTAACCCCCTCGTTGATCCCGATCGCAATCGGTGTAGCGGTCCTGTCCACTGCCCTGCCCTACACGCTGGAGATGGTCGCACTTACGCGCATGCCGGCGCGTACCTTTGGCACGTTGATGAGCATCGAGCCGGCCTTCGGCGCGCTGTCCGGCCTGTTGTTTCTGCAGGAATTCCTCACGCTGTCACAATGGATGGCCATTCTGTGCATTATTCTGGCTTCCGTCGGCGCCACCATGACCATGGGCAGCGCGGCGAAACCGGCAATCGCGGCCGATTGAATGCGCAAGTGACGAAGGTCTGGCAATTGCGGCGCATTTAGGCCATGTTTAGCCCGGTAACCCAATGCCAGACATGGATTTTTTCACACAGGGACGGACAACGCTCGACGCGTAGCGAACACAGGCAGACCCGAGCGACAGACTCGTGGCCGCTATAAGGACGGTAATGAAACGAATTTTGCTACTGATCGCCATCCTGGCAATTGCGGGTTGTGCGGCGACTTCGGAAACTCAAGTCAAGCGCGGGAAAAAAGGGCTGCATATCAACTGCTCGGGGCTATCGTCCTCCTGGGACAAGTGCTACGCCAGTGCCGCCAACGCCTGTTTGCCGAAAGGCTACAAGGTGATTGCCAAATCCGGTGACGCCGTCGAAGAGCCCGGCGATTATCCGTTCGGTCTCAACCCTGCTGGCTACACCAGCCGCAGCATGATCGTCATTTGTAAATAGCTCAGCGTGGTTCGGCCATCTGACGGCCGATCTCGTCATGACTGGACTTCAGCACCGCTTGCTGAATGTCCGGCGTGACCAGCATGCGCGCCACTACCAGCGCGCCGACACATTGCGCCAGAATCGACCACGCCAGGCTGTCGCTTTCCAACATCTGAGCCCAGCGCTCGTGCAACCGACAAATCCACAATTGCGCTTGCTCGCGCACCTGCTCATCCGAGCGGGCGATTTCCGCGCCCAGCGCCGGCAAGGCGCAACCGACTTCCGGCTGTTCGACGTGGGTCATGCTCAAATAGTGTTTGAGACAGCGTTGCAATCGCTGACGATCCTGCTCGCCCTCCCCACCCCCGCCCAGACGCTCAAGGCTTTGGCTCAGCTCGCGTTCGACAATCGCCGTGAACAGTTCATCTTTCGAGGAAAAATGGCTGTAGAACGCCGCGCCGCTCAAGCCGATCGCCTTCATCAGCGCATCGACGCCAACCGTGGAAAACCCCGAGCGTTTTGCCGACAGCGCGCTGCTCTGCAATAACTTCTCTCGGGTTTCCAGCTTGTGACTGGCGGAATAGCGCATGGATTTGCCCTCGATTCGATGACCTTGACGTTGCCCGGATCCTAGCATAACGTTCGTTCACTTAACGATCGTTTAATAAAGGGATTCACCCATGAATAACAAGAAGGTCGTATTGGTGGTTGGCGCTGGAGACTCAACGGGCGGAGCGATTGCCAAGCGTTTTGCCCGGGAGGGATTCGTCGCTTGCGTTACCCGACGTAGCGCCGACAAATTGCAACCGCTGGTTGACGCGATCAACGCTGAAGGCGGTGAAGCCCACGGTTTCGCCTGCGATGCGCGCAAGGAAGAGGATGTCATCGCACTGATTGAAGATATCGAAACCCGCCTCGGTCCGATCGAAGCCTTCGTCTTCAATATCGGCGCAAACGTGCCGTGCAGCATTCTCGAAGAAACCGCGCGCAAATATTTCAAGATCTGGGAAATGGCCTGCTTCTCGGGCTTCCTCAATGCCCGCGAAGTGGCAAAACGCATGGTAACCCGTCAGCGCGGCACGATTCTGTTCACCGGTGCGACCGCCGGGCTACGTGGCGCTGCGGGGTTCGCGGCGTTCGCCGGAGCCAAACACGGTATTCGCGCGCTGGCGCAAAGCATGGCGCGGGAATTGGGACCGATGAACATCCATGTCGCCCACATTGTGGTCGATGGGGCTATCGACACTGATTTCATTCGCACCAGTTTTCCCGAGAAGTACGCCACCAAGGATCAGGACGGCATACTCAACCCCGAACACATTGCCGACAACTATTGGTTTCTGCACAGTCAGCCAAGGGACGCATGGACCTTCGAACTGGATCTGCGCCCATGGAATGAACGCTGGTAAACCTTCGCCATAACCACTCGCCATAACAATAAGCAGAGAGACGCGATAATGAGCAAAGCAGTAGAGTTCTATTTCGACCTCGGCAGCCCGGCCACCTATCTGGCCTACACCCAGTTACCGAAGATCTGCGCCGAAACCGACAGTGAGTTGCGCTACATTCCGATGCTGCTCGGTGGCGTGTTCAAGGCGACCGGCAATGCCTCACCGGCGATGATTCCGGCTAAGGGTCGCTACATGTTTCAGGATCTGGACCGCTATGCAAAACGCTACGCAGTGCCGCTGAAATTCAATCCGCATTTTCCGATCAATACGCTGATGCTGATGCGCGCAGTGACGGGCATTCAGCTTCATCATCCCGAACGTTTTCAGGCTTTTATCGACTGCCTGTTCAAAGCGCTTTGGGTTGAAGGACGCAGCTTGAATGAGCCAGCAACCGTAGCGGCCGTATTGAGCGAACACGGTTTCGACCCGCAGACAGTGATGGCGTTGGTCAATGACGAAACAGTCAAAGCAGCCCTCAAGGACAATACCGAAACCGCCGTTAAACGCGGTGTTTTCGGCGCACCGAGCATGTTTGTCGGCAACCAGTTGTTCTTCGGACAGGATCGATTGGATTTTGTCGAAGCGGCGTTGCGCCAGCTCTAAAGCAAAGCAAACACCCGGGCGCTGGCTACAGCGCCCGGGTGTCAATCGCTTAAATGGCTGCGGTCCGCGTGTTCAGCCATTCCAATGCAGCGCCTTCCAGCAATGGGCTTAAACGTTCACGCACCTCGGCGTGATAAGCGTTGAACCATTGTTTCTCCTCTTCCGTCAGCAGTGTCGGCAAGAGGCAACGCGTGTCGATCGGGCACAGCGTCAGAGTTTCGAACTCGAGGAACTCACCGAACTCACTGCTGCCCGCCTCGCGGTTCATCGCCAGGTTTTCGATACGCACACCCCAACGACCCGGGCGATAAGTGCCCGGCTCGATCGAAGTGATCATTCCCGGCTGCATGGCCGTCTGTGGCGCAGCCGCGGCCTGGTAGGCAATGACTTGCGGACCTTCATGGACGTTGAGGAAATAACCCACGCCATGACCAGTGCCGTGACCGTAATCGACGTTGTCTGCCCAGATCGGCGCACGCGCGATGGCATCCAGCAACGGTGAAAGAATGCCTTTGGGGAAGCGTGCCCGCGACAGGGCAATCACGCCTTTCAACACCCGTGTGCAATCGTGTTTCTGTTCTTCGGTCGGCGTGCCGACGGGCACCATGCGCGTGATATCAGTGGTGCCGCCCAGGTATTGCCCGCCGGAGTCGATCAGCAGCAAGCCGTCACCTTCGATCAGCGCATGCTCTTCTTCGGTGGCATGGTAATGCGGCATGGCGCCGTTGGCGTTGAAAGCGGCAATGGTATTGAAGCTCAGCGAGACATAATCCGGACGCCGCTCACGTGCAGCCGTCAGCTTCTCGTCGATGGTCAATTCGGTAATGCGTTCGCGTCCCCAGGCCGATTCCAGCCACGCGAAAAACTCGCACAGCGCCGCACCGTCCTGCTCCATTGCCCGGCGAATATGTTGCGCATCCGCTTCGCTTTTCTGCGATTTGGCGAGCGTGGTCGGGTTCAAGCCTTCGACCAGTTTCACTTCGCTGTCGAGGTTGTCCAGCAGGCCGGTGGTCACTCGCGCCGGATCAACCAGCAGGCTCGCGCCCTTCGGTACGTCACGCAAAGCATGCGCAACGTCGCTGTAGTCGCGCAGCGTCACGCCATCCTGTTCCAGCACTGCGCGCAACTGCGCATCCACTTTGCTCAGCGCGACGAACAGCGTCGCTTGCTGTTGACTGATCAAGGCAAACGAGACAAACACCGGGTTGAATGACACGTCGCCGCCGCGCAGGTTGAACAGCCAGGCGATGTCATCGAGGGTGGCGATGAAATGCCAGTCGGCCCCGCGCTCCTGCAAGGTTTCGCGCAATCTGGCGAGTTTTTCGCCACGGCTGACGGTCGCCTGCGGTGGCAAATGCTGATAGATCGGGGCATTCGGCAAGCTCGGGCGGTCGCTCCAGACGTCTTGCAGCAGGTCGATGTCGGTGCGCAGACGTGCCCCGCGTGCTTCGAGCTTGCTGTTCAAGGTACGCGCCGATGCCACGGCCATTACCGCACCGTCAACCGCGACCACACCACCTTCCGGCGTCTGTTCGGCCAGCCAGTCCAGCGGGCTCGGCTGCCCCGGTTGCAACTTGACCAGTTCGATGCCGCTGCCCTTGAGTTCCTTGGTCGCCTGTTCCCAGTAGCGGCTGTCGGCCCAGACCCCGGCGAAATCGGCGGTGACGATCAGCGTGCCGACCGAACCATGGAAACCCGACAGCCACTGCCGACCCTGCCAGTAGCCCGGCAGATATTCCGACAAATGCGGGTCGGCGGACGGCACCAGCAACGCATGGATGCCTTCGCGGTGCATCAGTTCGCGGGTGTGCGCCAGGCGCTGGGGCACCGATCCTTCGGTCAAGGTCTGGGTACTCATCATGTCTCCTGCTAATCACTTCATCGTTATTGTTCGTAGCCGTTTATCCGGCTCGTTTAAAGGCCTGTTGCCCAGAAGGCCGGGGCACTGGCGCAGGCGCTCTTGATCAGTTCAACAGCCTTGTCGACATCCTCGGCGGTGGTGAAGCGGCCGAGACTCAAGCGGATTGTACGGCCGGCGAGATGCGCGTCATGCCCCAGTGCCAGCAGCACGTGAGACGGCGCGTTACTTGCCGAATTACACGCCGACGTCGCGGAAAAAGCGATCGACTGGCTCAACGCCGCACTGTTGAATTCACCTTCGCTGAAGGTCAGGCTCAAGGTGTGGGGGATGCGCTGGGTGGCACAGCCGTTCAAGCGTACGCCCGGCAGGCTCAGCAATTGTTCGAGCAGGCGTTGGCGCAGCGCGACAATGGTTGTTTTCTCTGCGTCGAAGGCTTCGGCGGCGAAGGCAAACGCGGCGCCCATGCCGGCAATCTGGTGAGTTGCCAACGTCCCGGAACGCAACCCACCTTCGTGACCACCGCCGTGAATCTGCGCCTGCACACGCTGCTGCGCGCGCGGGCCGACGTACAACGCGCCGATGCCTTTGGGGCCGTAGAGTTTGTGCGCGGAAAACGACATCAGATCCACCGGCCATTGCCGCAGATCGATGGCGACTTTGCCGGCACCCTGCGCGGCGTCAACGTGAAACAACGCCCCGCGGGCCCGCACGACTTCGCCAATCGCTTGAACATCATTGACGGTGCCCAACTCGTTGTTGACCAGCATCAGCGACACCAGAAAAGTGTCATCGCGCATCGCTTCGCTGACCGCCTGCGCGGTGATCAAACCATTGGCGTCGGGCACCAGACAGGTCACGGCGACGCCGCTGTCCTGCAACTGGCGGGCGGTATCGAGGATGGCTTTGTGTTCGATCTGGCTGGTGATGATGTGGCCACCGGGCACACCGCGCGCCTGCGCCACGCCCTTGAGGGCAAGGTTGTTGGATTCGGTGGCGCCGGAGGTCCAGACGATCTGCTCGGCATCGGCGCCGACCAGTCCGGCAACCTGCCGGCGCGCCTGCTCGACCGTGTGCCGGGCCTGCTGGCCGAAAGCATGGGAGCTGGAGGCCGGATTACCGAAATTGCCGTGAAAACCCAGACACTCGATCATCACCTGGATGACCCGCTCGTCCACCGGGGTGGTGGCGGCGTAATCGAAATACAACGGACGTGTGTTCATAAAAGACTCGCAGAGCGTGTTCCGGGATCAGGAGGCTCGTGTCTGCAAACGGCACAGCGCAGCCTTGTGAGCTGCGCGTCGGTTCGAGAGCGTCATCAATACCTGATCGGATGCCGTTAAAGAAGGACAACTTCATTTAAAAGTGCGTAGGAACGCTCCTGAAGCCGAGCTTAACAGGCATCCGGCCTGCGGTTGAAGCAATGCATCAGCTAAAGCTTTCGAGAAGTAACGGGTACAGGGAAATCACCAGCAGCGCGGCCATGCCCCAGTTGAACACGCGCAACCAGCGCGGCTCCTTCAGCACATTGCGCAGCAACGTTCCGCAGGCGGCCCAGACGCCGACGCTGGGCAGGTTGATGATGGCGAACACCGCAGCGATCACCACGACGTTGGTGAAATAGCCCTGCATCGGCGTATAGGTGCTGATCGCACCAATGGCCATGATCCACGCTTTCGGGTTGACCCATTGAAACGCCGCAGCGCCAAGATAGCTGATCGGCCTGGCCTCGCCTTCGACACTGTCGCCGACCGGCCCCGAGTGGGCGATTTTCCACGCCAGATACAACAGATACGCCGCGCCGACATAGCGCAGGATCGTGTAAAGGATCGGATAGTTCTGGAACACCGCGCCCAGACCAAAGCCCACCGCCACCACCAGAACGAAGAAGCCGCAGGTGATGCCGAGCATGTGCGGAATGGTGCGGTTGAAGCCGAAGTTCACCCCCGATGCCAACAACATGGTGTTGTTCGGCCCCGGCGTTATCGAGGTGACAAGGGCAAACAGGGCAAAGCCCAACAACAGATCAAGCGAGAGGGTCATAGCGGGCAGTCCATCAAGGTCATTCAGAGGTAGACCCTATCCCACTGCGCCCGCCCGGCCCACGGACAGTTGCGGAAAACTTGCAGCAGTACAGTTGCGTTTCAGCTTGGGCGACCGTGCAGCTGTACGGCACGCTCAGCGCTCATTTCGCCTTGCTGATCGAACCCGTAGGATTTCTGTGGCTGTCCCAGCAGCGCGGCTTTTTTCGCGTGGTATTCGTCGAAGGACAGGCCGCTGCGGTTCAGTGTTTCCAGCGCCAGTTCGCGGGATTCTTCGGCGGTGTAAGGGCGCAATTCCGGCGCGACATGGCCGGCACATCCGGCGAGTATGGAAACAGCGAGCAGCAGCGAAACAGTCAGTAAACGATTCATGGGAGCGTCCTGGCGAGCAGTGTTGGTCGATGTAGAAAGGCTACGCCGCGGCACGCTCGCGCAGAAATCAACGCTCTCAATAGTGGCTATCAGTAATTCGCCACGGCCAGCGATGAATCGCCAAATCGGCCTAACCGAGCAACCGGCAATGCAGCGCGTCATCGTGGCTACGCGCGATGCTGCTGAGCACCTGGAACGAATTGAAGGTGATGGTTTTCGCCCGATGACGGCGGATCAGTTGCCAGAAATCCTGCTCACCGGTCTCGAAACTGCGAAACGCCGCCTCCCCCGCCTCGCGGGTCTGCCATTGCAGAAACCCCAGCACGCGCCGGCCATCGTCGCTGGCTTGCACACTCGCGCTGACGAACCCTGCATAACGCTGGGCCAGGCGTTCGGTTTGTAGCGCCAGCTCCGTCACCAGGGCGGGCTGCTGCACCGGTTCGATTTCAAATTCGATCAATTGCGTGAAGCTGCGGTTTTGCGCGGATGCTTGCATGGTGTCCCCACTCATCGTCAGGCGAATCTTGCGACTCGAAGGCCAGCAGGGTAAAACCTCCAGTTAAGTCAAGGTCAAGAGCTGTTTCCAATGATCAGTAAAGAACAGGTGCGTAAACCGTTGACCGTCGGTGAAGTGGCGGCGCGCAGCGGCGTCGCGGTCACGGCCCTGCATTTTTATGAAACCAAAGGTTTGATCAAAAGCCAGCGCAACGCGGGCAATCAACGCCGCTATGGGCGTGAGGTGCTGCGCCGGGTGGCGCTGATCAAAGTGGCGCAGCGCCTGGGCATTCCATTGGCGCAAATTGGCGACGCGCTGCAAATGCTCCCGGATGATCGCGCGCCGACGGCAGCCGACTGGAAGATCCTCTCCGAGCGCTGGCGGAAGGAGCTGGATGAGCGCATCGAACAATTGCTGTTACTGCGTGACCGCCTCGACGGTTGTATCGGTTGCGGCTGTTTGTCGATGGAGGCCTGCCCGCTGCGCAATCACGGCGATGTGCTCGGTGAACAGGGTCCGGGGCCGCATTTTCCCAACGATTGACGGCTCGTCGGGCAAACGTCTGCACTGCGCCGAGCGTTCTATAGTGGTTTTTCCACCCGTCTGGTGGAGCCCATTCCGTAGAACAAAATCAGGGAGAACGTCATGAGCGTCAAACCCATTCCCGAGGGGTATCACAGCATTACCCCGTACCTGGGCATTCACAAAGCCGCCGAGGCCATCGACTTTTATAAAAAAGCCTTCGGCGCCACCGAGGTCATGCGCCTGGCCATGCCCGACGGCTCCATCGGTCACGCCGAGCTGCGCATTGGCGACAGCGCAATCATGCTCGGCTCGCCCTGCGATCAGGGGCCGTTGAGCAATCCGGAGCAAGCGGTTTCGGTCGGTTTGCATCTGTATGTGACCGATGTTGATCGATCGTTTCAACAGGCACTGGATGCCGGGGCGACGTCGGTGTCGGAGGTCAAGGATCAGTTCTACGGCGATCGCAGCGGGACGCTGAAGGACCCGTATGGGCATCTGTGGTTCCTGGCTACGCACAAGGAGGATTTGACTGAAGAGCAAATCAAGCAGCGGGCGATGGAGATGTTTCAGCAGAGTTGAGCGTTCGGTGTCTGCACCGGCGCTATCGCGAGCAGGCTCACTCCTACACTTGGAATGCATTTCAACTGTAGGAGTGAGCCTGCTCGCGATAGCGCCGGCAAAGGCAACTCAAAACTCCCTGAACACAGTTCATGAACCTGCTCACCACGCTTTAGCCCTTGCTAGACACTCCGGACAATTTCAGGATGCATCCAACAAGAACCCTGAAAGAAGGACTCACCCGATGTTCGCCGGATTCCGCAAAGACCAGCGTCACGTCAACGGCGTCGACATTGCTTACCGCATCGGTGGCAGCGGCCCAGGATTATTGCTGCTGCATGGCCATCCGCAGACCCACGTAATCTGGCACAAGATCGCCGAATCCCTGGCCGAGCATTTCACCGTGGTCGCCGCCGATTTGCGCGGTTATGGCGACAGCGGCCGTCCGCCTGCGGATGACGCGCACAGCAATTATTCGAAACGGCAAATGGCACGCGACAATGTCGAGCTGATGCAGTCGCTGGGTTTGGCGCAGTTCTCGATCCTCGCTCACGACCGCGGCGCGCGGGTCGCCCATCGTCTGGCGCTCGACCACGCCAAGGCCGTGCAACGCATGATGCTGCTGGACATTGCGCCGACCCTGTCAATGTATGCGCAAACCAACGAAGCCTTCGCCCGCGCGTATTGGCACTGGTTCTTCCTGATCCGCCCGGCGCCACTGCCGGAAACCCTGATCGAAGCCGATCCTGAAGGCTATCTGCGCAGTGTCATGGGCAGTCGCAGTGCCGGGTTCAAGCCGTTCACCGATGAGGCGTTTGGCGAATACCTGCGTTGCCTGCGACAACCGGGCAGTGCGCGCGGCCTCTGCGAGGATTACCGCGCCAGCGCCAGCATCGATCTGGTGCATGATCGCGCCGATATCGCCGCCGGACATCGACTGAATCTGCCGTTGCGCGTGCTGTGGGGCGCGGAAGGCACCGTCGGGAATTGCTTCGATCCGCTCAAGGAATGGCAACAGGTAGCCGCCAATGTCAGCGGCCAGGCCTTGCCCGCCGGCCATTACATCGCCGAAGAAGTCCCCGAATTACTGCTGGCCGAAGCGCTGGCGTTTCTGCGCTGAGCCGCGTCTGCACAGCGCGGTGCTATGCTGGCGGCTCGTCCCGCCAGTGCCCGTTTTGCCATGTCCCGGAATAAAGACGCCTTGCCCCTGCCCGAAGACCTGCGTGTACTGCTCACGGTGATTCGCAAGAACGGTTTCGCTGCCGCGGCGGATGAGTTGGGGCTGTCACCGGCTTATGTCAGCAAACGCATCCAGATTCTCGAAAGCACCCTCGGCACGCGTCTGCTGCACCGCACCAGCCGTCGCGTCTCGCTGACCGAAGATGGCGAGTGCGTGCAACGTTGGGCGCTGCGCATTCTCGATGACTTTCAGCAATTGCACGACGAATTGTCCGACGCCCACGCCAGCCCGCGTGGGCGTTTGCACATCTGCAGCAGCTTCGGCTTCGGCCGCAATCACGTGGCGCCGGCGGTGTCGCTACTGGCAGAACGTTATCCGCAACTGGAGATTCGTCTCGACCTGTTTGACCGGGTAGTCGATATCATCGACGAAGGTTTCGATCTGGAGATTCGCGTGGGCGATGACCTTCCCGGCCAGCACATCGGCCGCAGTCTGGTCAGTAATCGCCGCGTGCTGTGCGCCGCCCCCGCTTACCTGCAACGCCGCGGAACACCGCAGACCCTCGAAGACCTGCAAGCGCATGACTGCTTGGTGATCAAGGAGCGCGACAACGCTTTCGGCATCTGGAATCTGGAGGGCGAAAACGACGTTGAAGACGTGCGGGTCAGCGGGCCGCTGTCCTCGAACAATGGCGAGATCGTCCTGCAATGGGCGCTGGACGGCCGCGGGATTCTGCTGCGTTCATTGTGGGACGTGAAACCGCTGCTGGAGCAAGGGCGTCTGGTGCAGGTGCTCGACGCTTACAGCCAGAGCGCCAACGTCTGGGCGGTGTACCCGACGCGCCTGGCGCATTCGGGGAAATTGCGCGCGTGTGTGGAGTTTCTGCAAGAGCATTTCAAAGAGTTGTCCCTGTAACTGCAAACACCACCATCCCCTGTAGGAGTGAGCCTGCTCGCGATAGCGGTGTGTCAGACAAAGCAACTCTGACTGATCAACCGCTATCGCGAGCAGGCTCACTCCTACAAGAGGATTAATGGTGGGTCAGGCGAGCCATGGGTTGCTGGCCAGATGCTCGCGCTCAAAGGCCTCGATCTGCTCGCGCCGCTGCAAGGTGCTGCCGATCGCATCGAGTCCCAGCAGCAACGCGCTTTTGCGCAAGGTGTCGATCTCAAAACCCACAACCGAGCCATCGGCCAGGCTGATCTGCTGCGCCTCAAGGTCAATGCTGATCCGAGCCGTTTCCGACTGTCCGGCCAGCCGGCCAATCCGCTGCACCTGCGCCTCGTCCAGGGTGATCAACAACACGCCGTTACGCTGACAATTGTCGTAGAAAATCCCGGCAAAGCTGCTGCCGATCAGCGCGCGGATGCCCATTTGCTGCAAACCCCACACGGCATGTTCACGGCTGGAGCCGCAGCCGAAATTCGGCCCGACCACGAGAAACTTCGCCTCCTGCCACGCCGGTTGATTCAGCACGAAATCAGGATCGGGCCGGCCATCGCGCAGAAAGCGCAGATCGAAGAACACCCCGCGATCCAGGCCCTGGCGATCGATGCCCTTGAGGAATTGTTTGGGCATGATCACGTCGGTGTCGATATTGGCCGCCAGCAACGGCGCGGCCTGGCCGCTGACTTGCGTGAAGGGTTGCAGGCTCATGGGCGTTCTCCAAAATCGCGGACATCGGTGAGTCGGCCGCTGATCGCCGCGGCGGCGACCATCGCCGGGCTCATCAGGTGGGTGCGCGCGCCGGCGCCCTGGCGACCTTCGAAATTGCGGTTGGTGCTGGAGGCGCAGCGGTCGCCGGGCGCGAGCACATCGTCGTTCATCGCCAGGCACATCGAACAACCGGACTGGCGCCATTCGAAGCCGGCGTCGATAAAGATCCGCGCCAGCCCTTCCGCCTCAGCCTGGGCGCGGACTTCGCTGGAACCGGGTACGATCATCGCCCGCACGTGCCCGGCCACTTGTCGGCCATCGACGATTCGGGCGGCGTCACGCAAATCTTCGATGCGCGCATTGGTGCACGAGCCGATAAAGGCGTGGCTGATGGCGATCTCGCTGAGCGCCATGCCCGCTTCGAGGCCCATGTAATCGAGGGCGCGGCGCATGTCTCGACGCAGGATCGGATCGCTGATCGCTTGCGGGTCCGGTACATGCGCGCCAATGGCTGCCGCCTGATCCGGGCTGGTGCCCCAGGTGACCATCGGCTCGAGGACGCTGGCATCGAGGTGGATCTCGCGGTCAAACACCGCGCCCGGATCACTGCGCAGCTCACGCCACTTTTCCACGCCCTGCTCCCACAACGCGCCCGTGGGTGCACGCGGCTTGCCCTTGAGGTAGGCGAACACCTTGTCATCCGGCGCCATGAACGCGCCGCGCGCGCCGGCCTCGACCGCCATGTTGCAAATGGTCATGCGCGCTTCGACGCTCAGGGCAGCGATGGTCGAGCCGCAGAATTCGATCGCGTAACCGCTGGCTCCGGAAGCGCCGATCCGGCCGATGAGCGCCATGATCACGTCTTTGGAGGTCAGGCCCGGTGCCAGCGCGCCGTCGATGGTCACGCGCAGGGTTTTCAGGCGTTTGTAGATCAGTGTCTGTGACGCCAGCAGGTGCTCGATCTCGGAGGTGCCGATGCCAAAACCGAACGCACCGAGGGCGCCGTAGGTCGTGGTGTGGCTGTCGCCAGCGGCAATCACCATGCCCGGCAGAATGAAGCCCTGCTCCGGGGCGATCACATGTTCGATGCCCTGACGCTTGTCGAGGATGTCGAGCAATTCGATGCCGAAGTCCCGACAGTTTTCTGCCAGATACGACACTTGCCGGGCGCCGCCCGCGTCGGGCATGGCGGCAATACGCAGCGGCGCGGTCGGGTTGACGTGATCGACCACCGCCAGCGCCGTGCCCGGCCGCCACACCTTGCGTCCGGCAGCACGCAAACCGTTGAAGGCCTGCGGGCTGGTGTATTCGTTGATCACCTGGCGATCGATATACAACAGCACATGGCCCTGATCGTCGAGACGACAAACCGTGTGCGAGTCGATGTGTTTGGCGTAGAGGGTTCTGGCGGTCATCACGGGGCGCTCATCAGGGAATCCGGTGATGCCCATCATAGGGAGCATGCACGGGCCATCAATTGGCAGACGGTGATGGCGTCATTCATGAAGCGTGTTCGATCCAGACACACCGAATCCCCTTGTAGGAGTGAGCCTGCTCGCGATAGCGGTGTATCTGTCGGAGTTGCTCTGTCTGACAGACCGCTATCGCGAGCAGGCTCACTCCTACAGGGCGGTTGCGCTTGGTGGAAACGCGAAACATTTTCTTTCATATCGTTTATCGGGATTTGCCGCGCTCATCCGTCCTATATAGATGCAGGCCTGCCGCGTAGGCAAAAGCCACGGCCGGACCTTCCAGGGAAACAGCGCTGCGAAGCCCGTAGTCATGCCCCTTTCACCGAAAACAAGACGCGCAACCATGTCGAAGAAATCCCGTTCCAAACTGTGGTTCCTGGTGCATAGCTGGCTCGCTTTGCCCATCTGGTTCTTTGTGCTGATCGTCTGTGTCACCGGCACGCTGGCGGTAGTCAGCCAGGAAATCGTCTGGCTGGCCAACCCGCAGATGCGCGCCAGCCAGCCGGCGGACGATGCGCCACGGCTCAGCTACGACCAGATTCTGGCCGCGATCAAACAAGCCGAACCGCAAACCGTGGTGCAGCGCATCAGCCGGCCCGACGAGTCGCATTTTGCCCTCGACGTCAACGTCAGCTACCCCGACGGGCGTTCGCAGACCGTTTACGTCAATCCCTATACCGGGGTCATTCAGGGCGGCGCGCCGGACTTCAACTTCAAAGCCTTCACCCGTGCGCTGCATGGCTGGTGGCTGGTGCCGTTCACTAACGGCTTCAGTTGGGGCTGGTATCTGGTGTCGTTCCTCGGTTTGCCGTTGCTGGCTTCGCTGATCACCGGGCTGGTGGTCTATAAACGCTTCTGGAAAGGCTTCTTCCGCCCGACCCTGCGCTTTCGTCACGGTGCGCGGATCTTCTGGGGCGATTTCCACCGCCTCAGCGGCATCTGGTCGATCTGGTTCATCGCGGTGATCTCGATCACCGGCATCTGGTTCCTGATCGAAGCGCTGCTGTTCGATAATCACATTTCCATTTCCAGCGAGCCGGTCATTCCGGCGATGGCGCGTGAAGCGGTGCCGATCTCCGCCGACGGCACACCACCGCCGCGCATCAGCCTCGACCGCGCGATTGAAGTCGCACAGCAGAAAATCCCTGGCCTGGAAGTCAGCTTCGTCAGCCTGCCGGGCAATGCCTACAGCCATATGAACCTCGGTGGCCGTGGCTGGTATCCGCTGATGTTCCAGTCCGCCACGCTCAACCCGTTCAATGGTGATCTGGCCGCTTCGCGACTGTTGTCCGATCGCACTGCGCTGGAGTTCGTCACCGAATCCATGCGCCCCCTGCACACCGGCGACTTCGGCGGGTTGTGGATCAAGCTGATCTGGTTCTTCTTCGGTCTGGTGCTGAGCATGATGGTGCTCAGCGGCCTGTTGATCTGGACCAAACGCACCGCACTGGCCACCGCCAATGCGCTCAAGCGTGAATCGAAGAAAACCCGCGTGACGGCGCAACCGGCCATCAATCGTGAACCTGCAGAGGTCAACCCGTGAGCAAGTCCATTGCGGCACTGCAACCCTCGCGCCTGAGCCGGTTCTGGCATAAGTGGCGCTTCCACATCAACGTTCTGCTGTTGCTGATTCCGTTGGGCTTCATGCCCAAATACTTCGCCGATGCCGCGCTGTTTCGCGGCGATATCGGTCTGGGTGAGCGCGAAGTCGGCGAAATCGCCGTCGGACCCTGGAGTCTGCGTCTGGCCGAACTGCGCAACGAAGCGCCGCGTCTGGAAGGCCCGGCCGGCTACATGAAAGGTTTTAACGCTGCGCTCTGCGAGGCCTGCATCGACCAGGTCAAGGCCACCTACCTGCGGATCGGCAAACCGCGCAGCCTGCGCGCAGCCGGCGCGCTGTTCTTCGGCACGCCCTATCGCATGGGCGCGCAATTGCCGGTGCCGGAAAAAACCAAAGCCGATGCCGAACTGTGGATCACCATGGAAGGCTGGGACGGCAGCATGCACCAGGCCTCTATTCCCCTGAGCCAGGCCTCGCCCGCCACCCTCGACTGGCTGAACAAACAAGGAGCCCGACCATGACTCGCTTTCAACGTGCTTCGCGCCTGCACTTCAGCGCCGCGTTGCTGGTGCTGAGCGCCGCTTTCAGCAGCAGCGCGCTGGCGCATAACCCGATGTGCGAATGCAAAGCCATCGACGCCGAACAGATCAAATGCACCGGCGGCTTCTCCGACGGCAGCGGCGCCCCAGGGGTAACCCTCGATGTGATCGGCTATGACGAAACGATCCTGGTGCCGGGCAAGCTCGGCGCCGATTCGACCCTGACCTTCAAAAAGCCCGGCGCCGAATTCTACGTACTGTTCGACGCGGGTCCCGGCCATGTGGTCGAAATCGACCAAGCGGATATCCAGGCCCCATGAGTACGCCAACCACGCAAATCGTGCGCCCGGCCGGCGCCGGTCACGAAACCCTGAATGTGTTGCTGCTGTGCCTGTTGATTCTGGCAATTGCCGGTTCCGTGGTGGCCTGGCGCGGCGTGTCCCACGAGCCGGAGCCGGTGGCCAGCAATCAGCTGGACGCCCGCCGCGACCTCACCGCATCCGAACAAGGCATTTATGCCGATCTGCGCGTGACCCTCGATGAAATCCGTCTGCTGCGTGAAGAACAGCAAGCGCTGCCAACGCCGCAAACTCTTGCGGACGAAGGGTTCGCGCCGTTTGCCCGCGATGCCAGTTCGATCAGCCGTGGCGGGCATGCCTGGCAACTGCTCGGCGACACCGCCTACTTCGGTCACAGCCAGTCGACCAGCGTCGCCGGTTCGTTCCTGATGCGCCTGAGCAGCGATGACCAGGCGGCGCCGGACATCTGGCTCAACCGTGGCGCGGATCTTCAAACACCGGCCGAATTGACCGACGCGGCCCTCGCCGCTGCTGGCTGGAAACAGATTGTCGCGCAATACGATGCCGGGGTAACCCGCGAACATCGCCATTGATGCCTCGCCCATTTTCGAGAGAAGACTGCTTGCCCATGTCCATTTCATTACCTCGCCGTCCGTTGCTGCGTTCGTTTCTGCTCGGCCTCTGCGCCTGCCTGCTCAGCCCGCTGGTCAGCGCCGATCAGGCCAAGCGCCTGCGCATCGGCATCACCCTGCACCCGTATTACAGCTATGTGGCGAACATCGTCGGCGACAAGGCCGAAGTGGTGCCGCTGATTCCCGCCGGTTTCAACCCGCACGCCTATGAGCCGCGCGCCGAGGACATCAAGCGCATCAGCGGACTGGATGTAATCGTGCTCAACGGCGTCGGCCATGACGACTTCGCCGACCGCATGATCGCCGCCAGCGAAACACCGAACATCAAGACCATCGAAGCCAACGAAAACGTCCCGCTGCTGGCGGCCACCGGGGTGGCCGCGCGCGGCGCCGGCAAGGTGGTCAATCCGCACACGTTCCTGTCGATCAGCGCGTCCATCGCCCAGGTCAACAACATCGCCCGCGAACTGGGCAAACTCGACCCGGACAACGCCAAGACCTACACGCAGAACGCTCGCGCCTATGGCAAACGCCTGCGACAGATGCGCGCCGACGCTCTGGCGAAACTGACCCAGGCACCCAACGCCGAATTGCGCGTCGCCACGGTGCACGCGGCGTATGACTACCTGCTGCGCGAATTTGGCCTGGAGGTCACCGCGGTGGTCGAGCCGGCCCACGGCATCGAGCCAAGCCCGAGTCAGTTGAAAAAGACCATCGATCAACTGCGCGAGCTGGACGTGAAGGTGATCTTTTCGGAGATGGATTTCCCGTCCACTTATGTCGACACCATTCAGCGTGAGTCCGGGGTGAAGCTATATCCGCTGTCGCACATTTCCTATGGCGAATACACCGCCGACAAGTACGAAAAGGAAATGACCGGCAACCTCAACACCGTGGTTCGGGCGATTCAGGAGTCTGGCGCATGACTTCAAAGGAAACCCTCTGTTCAGAAAACACCAAATCCCCTGCAGGAGTGAGCCTGCTCGCGATGGCGCCGGGCCAGCCAACATCATTGTTGAATGACACACCGCTATCGCGAGCAGGCTCACCCCTACAGGTTACGGGGCCGACGCTGGATTTTGCGGAAGTCTCACTGACGCTGGGCCGCACGACCATTCTCGACAAGGTCACCTTCCAGGTGAAGCCCGGCAGCGTGCATGCGCTGGTCGGCCCGAACGGCGGCGGCAAGAGTTCGCTGATCAAGACCTTGCTTGGGCAGATGCCCCATCAGGGCCAGCTCAGTCTGCAGTGGCCCGGCGCGCCCGGCACCATCGGTTACGTGCCGCAGGCGCTGGAGTTCGATCGCGGTTTACCGATGACGGTCGACGATTTCATGGCGGCGATGTGTCAGCGCCGCCCGGCATTCCTTGGTTTGAGCAAGCGCTACGCTGCCTCCATCGGTGAGGCGCTGGAGCGCGTCGGCATGCAGGACAAGCGCAAGCGGCGCATGGGCGCACTGTCCGGTGGCGAACGTCAGCGCGTTTTGCTCGCGCAGGGGCTGATTCCGGCGCCGCAACTGCTGGTGCTGGATGAACCGATGTCGGCCCTCGATGAGGCCGGGATTCAGGTATTCGAACGCCTGCTCGGTGACTGGCGCGCGGCGGGTATCACGGTGCTGTGGATCGAGCACGATCTGGAAGCGGTTGGCCGTTTGGCCGATCAGGTCACCGGGCTCAATCGTCGCGTGCTGTTCGACGCCACGCCGCAACAGGCGCTGACCCCGGAACGGCTGCTCAGCCTGTTTTCCACCCATCCGCGGAGTGCTGCCTGATGAGTTACGAAGCCTTTCGTTTGATGGTGCAGGGCTGGGCTTCTTCCGGTTATTTGCCGGAAGCGCTGGCCTACGGATTCGTAGTCAATGCGTTGCTCGCCGGCCTGTTGATCGGCCCGGTGCTCGGCGGCCTCGGCACGCTGGTAGTGGTCAAGCGCTTTGCGTTTTTCTCCGAAGCCGTCGGCCACGCGGCGTTGACCGGCGTGGCCATCGGCATTCTGCTCGGCGAACCTTACACCGGCCCCTATGGCGCCCTGTTCGGCTACTGCCTGCTGTTCGGCATCCTGCTCAACTATCTGCGCAACCGCACCGGGCTGGCACCGGACACGTTGATCGGCGTGTTCCTTTCGGTGTCGCTGGCATTGGGGGCAAGTCTGCTGCTGATTCTCGCCGGCAAGATCAACGTGCACATTCTCGAGAACGTGCTGTTCGGTTCGGTGCTGACGGTCAACGGCAACGACATTGCGGTGTTGGCGATTGTCGGCGCGCTGGTCATGGCCCTCGCCTTGCCGCTGTACAACCGCATCATGCTGGCCAGTTTCAACCCGCAACTGGCGGCGGTGCGTGGCGTAGCGGTGAAGACTCTGGATTATCTGTTCGTGATTCTGGTGACCTTGATCACCGTAGCGGCGGTAAAAGTTATCGGCGCGATTCTGGTCGGTGCCTTGCTGGTGATTCCGGCTGCCGCTGCCCGCTTGCTCAGCCAGTCGCTCAAGGGCTTTTTCTGGTGTTCGGTGCTGATCGCCACGGTCAGCACGCTGTGCGGGATTCTCGCGCCGATCGTGTTCGATCTGCCGATCCCGTCCGGCGCCGCGATCATTCTGGTCGCCGGCATCGCCTTCGCCCTCGCCGCCGTTGCCCGCGGCGTTGTCCCCAGCCTGAAAGGGAATCTTGGATAAATGATCTTTTCATTGCGCAAACTGACCCTGGCCCTGGCCCTGTGCGGCTTGGTCAGCACCCCATTGATGGCAGCCGAAAACGCCAAGCCGCTGCGGGTCCTGGCCTCGTTGCCGATTACCTATGGTCTGGGCGAGATTCTGCTCAACGGCACGGATGTCAGTCTTGAACGTGCGGCACCGGCGAACCTGCCGGGCAGCCGGCAGAGCGCCTACTTCACCGGGCGTGGCGCGCCGGCCCTGAGCAAACTGGCCAGCGATGCCGACGCGGTGATAGGCGTGCGCTCGCTGTGGCCGGATGATCAGCTGTACCCGATCGCCCGGCGCAGCAATATCCGCATCGTCGAAGTCGACGCGGCGCGCCCGGTCGACGGCGCCCTGCCCGGCATTGCCGTACAGCCAGATCTCAAAGTCGATGGTTTGAACAGTCAGCCATGGCTGGCCAGCAACAACATGGGACGCATGGCCGATGTAATGGCGGCTGATCTGGTGCGCCTGGCACCGGGCGCCAAAGCGAAAATCGAGGCGAATCTGGCGACGCTGAAACAACGCTTGCTCAAGCTCAGCGCCGACAGCGAGGCGCGCCTGGCCCGTGCAGATAACCTCAGCGTGATGAGTTTGAGCGATCACTTCGGCTATCTGATCGGCAGCCTCAATCTGGAGCTGATCGGTCAGGATGCGCGACCCGACGCAGAATGGACGGCTGAGGATCTGAAGAAACTCACGGCGACCCTCAAGGACAACGACGTCGCGGTGGTGCTGCATCATCGTCAGCCATCGGAAGCGGTGACGGCGGCGATTGCCGAATCGGGCAGCCGCTTGCTGGTATTGAGCACCGATGCGGTGGATCCGGTGGCGGAACTGGAAGGCAACGTGGATGCGCTGATCAAAGGGTTGAGCGGAGCGTAATTTCAGTCTGACCGGGTTATCGTTCATCGCCAGCAGGCTGGCTCCCACAGGGGTTGTGTTCACCGATAATCCCCTGTGGGAGCTAGCTGCTGGCGATGAGGTCCGCCCGAGCAATACAAATCCAACACATAAAAAAACCCGCTGCCCCTAAGAGGTCCAGCGGGTTTCTTTTGCCCCGGATTTACTGGGCAGCGACCTGCGCTTCCATTTTCTGACGCAGGCTCAGCGGGCGCATGTCGGTCCAGACTTCCTCGATGTAGGCCAGGCATTCCTTTTTCAGGCCGCTCTTGCCGACGGTGCGCCAGCCCTCTGGTACGGCTTTGTAATCCGGCCAGATCGAGTATTGCTCTTCGTGGTTGACCACGACTTGAAAGAGGATGTCCTCGCGGTCGAATACTGACGTCATGCTGCTTCTCCATCGTTGTAAGGGTGGGCCGCACGCGCGGTGCAGCCGGGTATGTAGAAAGAACGTTCGGCGCGGCGAAAAATTTACAGTGCCGCCGTCGCCGCCGCCAAAGCGCGGCCGAAGATCTCGGCGACGCGGTCGATCTCGGCGGCGGTGATCACCAATGGCGGCAGGAACCGCACTACCGCGCCATGCCGCCCGCCCAACTCGAGGATCAGGCCACGCTTGAGGCATTCGCGCTGCACCAGTGGCGCCAGACGAGCAAATGCCGGCGGATGGCCAAGGGCATCCACTGCGCCGTTGGGGTCGACCAGTTCGACGCCAAGCATCAGGCCGCGGCCGCGGATATCGCCCAGTTGCGGGAAGTCGCGTTGCAGGATGTGCAGGTGCTCGCTCAGTCTTGCGCCCATGGCGGCGGCGTGCTCGCAGACCTTGTGTTCGAGCAGATAGCGCATCACCGCAGAACCGGCTGCCATGGCCATCTGATTGCCGCGGAAGGTGCCGGCGTGAGCGCCCGGCTGCCAGGTGTCGAGCCAGTCGCGATAGACCACCACCGCCAGCGGCAGGCTGCCGCCGATGGCTTTCGACAGCACCACCACATCCGGAATGATGCCGGCGTGCTCGAAGGCAAACATCTTGCCGGTGCGGGCGAAACCGCTCTGGATCTCGTCGACGATCAACGCCACGCCAGCCTGCTCGGTGATCCGGCGCAGGCCGCGCAACCACTCGATATCCGCCGGAATAACGCCGCCCTCGCCCTGCACCGCTTCAACGATGACCGCGGCGGGCAACTGCACACCGGCTTCGGGGTCGTTGAGCAGGTTTTCCAGATAACTCAGGTTGGCTTTCACCCCCGCCGCACCGCCGAGGCCGAACGGGCAACGGTAGTCATACGGAAACGGCATGAACTGCACGCCGGTGCTGAGCAAGGCACCCAGCGGTTTTTTCGGGCCCAGGCTGCCCATCAGACTCAAAGCGCCCTGACTCATGCCGTGATAACCACCGGAAAACGACAACACCGTGCTCCGCCCCGTGGCCGTGCGCGCCAGTTTCAGCGCGGCTTCCACCGCGTCAGTGCCGGTCGGCCCGCAGAACTGGATTTTTGCTTGCGCCGCGAGCGCGGGTGGCAGCAGGCCGAACAGGTCCTGGACGAACTGATCCTTGACCGGCGTCGTCAGGTCGAGGGTGTGCAAGGGCAATTCATCAGCCAGCACCTGCTGGATCGCCTCGATCACCACTGGGTGATTGTGCCCCAGCGCCAGCGTACCGGCGCCGGCCAGGCAGTCGATGAAGCGGCGACCCTCGACGTCTTCGACATACAGGCCCTTGGCGCGTTTGAGCGCCAGCGGAATGCGCCGCGGATAACTGCGCGCATTCGACTCCTGTTGCGCCTGGCGCGCGAGCAGTGGCGATTCTTCGAACTGGTACAACGTTTCGACCGGCGCCGAGGTAACCCGGACCGACTCTTCGATAAGGCTGGTGGCGACTGACATTTCTCGACCCCTCAATGAACTATGGATAGCGACCCAAACGGCACGCCGGACAACTGCGCGTTCCGGTCAAGGGGCGCACTGGCAGGTTTTCCTGTTCTGGAAACGCTTAAGGGCGTCGAGGATTTAGCCCTTGACCGGGTTGTCAGACCGGCAACACCAAAGGCTTGTGCATGGGCTGCACCTGCAAGCCATGGCATTGGCAAAGCGCAGTGGCTGCGCGATAGCCCAGATGCCGATAAAACGCCTGGCCCGTACGCGTGCTATTGAGCTGCGCCTGCAGCACACCACGAATCAGCAGCCAACCCTCCAGATCCCCCATCAACGCGCGCCCGGCCCCGCGGCGAAACGATTCCGGCTGGACATGACACAGCAGAATCTCACCGACATCGTTCGCCATGCCGACGCCGACCGGCTTGCCATCAAGCAACGCGATGGACAGGTAAAACTGCGGGTCGGCGAGCCGGGCGCTGATGACATCGGTCGATTGCAGGCCGAGCCAGCGGCTGACGAGTGAAGGGTCGTTGCGGTGATCGTGCGCACAGCCAAAGCGGATCGAACGTTCGATGATACGGCTGATAAGGCCGGCGTCGGCCAGGGTGGCCGGGCTGATGCAGATGGACGCTTCCATGGCGCAGTTCCCTCAATCCATTGAGTCAAAGCTGCGTCGACCTTACGCCCACCCCGAGCGGATAGCGAACGCCGAGAAGTTACATTTGATGTGTCAGATCACCGAGCCTTTGTAGGAGTGAGCCTGCTCGCGATGACGGTCCGTCAGTCGACCGCATCATCAAGTGGCCGGACGCTATCGCGAGCAGGCTCGCTCCTTGGGATTGTGCTGGGTTCAGACGCGTTGCAACGGCATGGTCAGCTCAACCCGCAAGCCATCCGCGCGACTGTCGAAATGCAGCGCACAGTCGCAGCGCTGGACGATCGCCTGAACGATCGCCAGACCGAGGCCGCAACCGGTGCTCTGGCCGTTGCGCCAGAAGCGTTGCGTCAGGTGTTGCAGATCATCCGGGGCAATTCCCGGACCATGATCGCGGACGACGAATCGCACGCGGTTGCCGACGGTTATCAGACTCAACTCGACCCTGCATTCCTCGGCGGTATGGCGCAGGGCGTTGTCGAGCAGATTACGCAGCGCGGCAATCGCCAGCGCGGCGGGCATCTGCAGCGGCGCTGTGGACAGATCAGTCGGCAGTTGCAGCTGGATGCGCGTGCGCTCGCCGCCGGTGGCGTCCTGAATCGCCAGGCGTGCGACTTGTTCGGCGCTGTATTGCGAGCCGTCATCGAACGACAGGCTGCCCTCGACTCGCGCCAGCAACAATAACTGTTCGAGGGTGCGATGCAGGCGATCGGCGCCCTCCTCGGCCCGCGCCAACGACTGATCGCGAGCGTTGCCATCGGTCATTCGGGCAACTTGCAGGTGGGTCTTGATCGCGGTGAGCGGGCTGCGCAGTTCATGCGCGGCGTCGCCGGTCAGGCGTCGTTCACGTTCGAGGGTCTTGCCGATGCGCTGGAACAACTGGTTCTGGGTTTCCAGCAACGGTTTCAACTCGCTGGGAAACGCCTGAATCTGCAACGGCTCAAGCGAATCGGCGTTGCGCCGCATCAGCGCTTCACGCAAGCGGTTGAGCGGCGCCAGCCCCTGGCCGATGCCCAGCCACAACAGGCACAGACAACCGAGCAGCGCCACACCGACCGGCACCGACGCCGCCAACAGGATCGACATGTTCAGCGCCTCACGCTCGATCTGCCGATCGGCTGTGGTAATCCGCACATCACCCCGCGCGAGGGTGAAACTGCGCCACGGTGCGCCGTCGATCATCTGATCGTGAAAGCCCATTTTCTCGGCTTCCAGCGCCTGGTCCGGATTGTTATGACTGCGGGCAAGGATTTCCCCGCGCAAGGAACTGACCTGACAGGCCATGCCGCCGGGAATATTCAGTTGCTCGGCGCTGAAATGAGTGCCCTCGCCTTTGCTCGGCAGCGCTGGCAACTGCTCGAGCAGGCCGGCGACCATCCGCGCCGATGCGACCAGTCGCTGATCGAGGGAAAACATCATCTGATTGCGCAGATCACTGAGCATCCACGCCGCCGCCAGCGCCCAGATCAAGGCAAACGCGGCGCCGAGGGTCAGGCTCAGGCGCAACCGCAGACTCATCACTTGCCTTGCTCTCCACCGTCGGCCGGACCAAGACGATAGCCCAGACCGCGCACGGTTTCGACGATGCCCTTGCCCAGCTTGCTGCGCAAATGATGGATGTGCACGTTCAGCGCGTTGCTTTCCAGTTCATCGTTGAAGCCGTAGACGCTGTCCTTCAACTGCTCGGTGGACAGCACCCGGCCACGATTGTGCAATAGCGCCTGGAGCAATGCCTGCTCGCGCCGTGACAAGTCGACCGATTGCCCGGCCAGAGTGGTTTCGCGGCTGCTCGGATCGTAGGTCAGCGCGCCGTGCTCGATCAGGTTGACGCTGCGTCCGGCCACCCGACGCAACAGGGTTTGCAGACGCGCGAACAGCTCACGCAGGTCAAACGGCTTGAGCAGGTAATCGTCCGCCCCGGCCTGCAAGCCGTCGACGCGGTCGGTCACCGAGTCGCGCGCGGTCAGTATCAGCACCGGAATCTCCAGCCCGCCCTGTCGCAATTGCTGGAGCAACTTGAGGCCATCTTCGTCGGGCAGACCGAGGTCGAGCACCATCACGTCGAATTCGGCGACCTTGAGCATCGCCCGCGCTTTCGATGCGGTGTTGACGTGCTCGACCGTCAAACCCTGAGCCGTGAGGCCGGCAACGATGCCGCTGGCGATCAGCTCATCGTCTTCGCAAACCAGTACGTGCATGGGCGCTCCGAAAATAAAAAGGCGAGTGAAGCAGGCGAGGATTAAGCGGCAATTATGGCCGCCAGCAGCATTGACGGGAAGCCGAACCTGGAGGGAAGGCAAACCAGGCCGGAAACTTTCTTAAATACGTACACCGATACGGAAACACTTCGCGCCTGTTTCGCCGAACACCGCTGTTTTAGCCTTGGCGCTGATGTTTCACCCACAGTCAAAAGGACTTGATTCACATGCCTCAACTACAAAACTTCGTCGCCATCGACTGGCGTGCCGGCCCGGATCGCATTTATTTCTTTTTCAAGGACAGCGAGACCTACTCTCGCTTTGATCTGGGCGCCAATAAGGTCTCCGATAACTACCCTGCCTCTACGGCTGGCAGCTGGGACAAATTCGACCCGTTCATCAAAGACCTGCGCTTCGGTTTCACCACCACGTCAATCGGCTTCAACGCCCCGGGCGATGAAGACATCGCGTGGTTATTCCATTACCAGGGCGCAACGCCCATGGTCTGCAAATACGACCAGGACAAAGATGCGGTTGCCAGTTTTCAGAAAGTCGCCGATTCGATATGGAAACCGATACTGCCGTACTTCGACCAGATCATTGCCGGCACCTGGTTTCAACTGACCGGGCAAGCGTTTCTGTTTCGCTTCATTCTCAATGACGGCCATTATCTGTCGTTCAATTACAGAGCAAAAACCCTGACGCGCAAGCCGTTCGGCGAATATCAACTGGGCGTATTGAAACCCTACAAAGACCGCATCATTACCGCCGCACAAAATGACCGGACGTTCGCCGACAGCCACTGGTACATCTTTCTGACCAACAATCAGTATCTGGTTTACAACATCCAGAGCGACCGACTGGTCTCCGGCCCGCACACGATCAACGAAGCGAACTGGCCCGGACTGCTGCGCGGCTGATTGGCCGAGCAAGAGAGAGCCTTGTACGATACGGGTTAATTATCGGTTAATCGCCGCCGCCCATTCTGCGCTCACTTGCACAGGGACAAGGCTCCTCCATGCGTCATTTTTTTCTTTTGTTCGCTCTCTTGGTCTCGGGTCTGGCCCAGGCCGGAAACAATCCATTCGATACGAAACCGGAGTTCTTGCCGGTCGACAAAGCTTTCGTGCTGACATCCGAACGTCTCGAGTCCGGGGAAACCCAGCTGTTCTGGCAGATCAGCGACGGCTATTACCTGTATCAGAAACGCTTGAAGTTCGACGGGCTCACCGCCGATCAGCAGCCGAAGCTGCCTGAAGGCGAGTCCCACAGCGACGAGTTCTTCGGCGAGCAACCGGTCTACCGTCAGGGTCTGGAAGTGAAAATTCCGACATCCGCCAGCGGTCAGATCAAGGTCAGCTATCAAGGCTGTGCCGATGCCGGTCTGTGTTATCCACCGCAAACCCGCGTGATTGATCTTGGCGGCAAGGCGACTGTTGCGCCGGGCGCGCAGGCAGCGGACGAGGCACTGGCCAGCAGCCTGCAACAGCGCGCCCTGGGCTGGAGTCTACTGGTATTCTTCAGCCTCGGTCTGTTATTGGCCTTTACCCCGTGCACCTTGCCGATGCTGCCGATTCTCGCCGGCATGGTGGTCGGCAGCGGCGCCACACCGCGGCGCGGCTTTGCTCTGGCCGGCAGCTACGTGATTTGCATGGCATTGGTCTATGCCGCGATGGGCGTCATTGCTGCGCTACTCGGTGCGAACCTGCAGGCGTGGTTGCAGAACCCCTGGTTGCTCGGCACGTTCGCGGCGATTTTCGTGATATTGGCCCTGCCGATGTTCGGCTTCTTCGAACTGCAACTGCCGGTCGCCCTGCGTGATCGCCTCGAACATGCCTCACGCAGTCGCAGCGGTGGCAGCCTGATCGGCGCCGGGGTGCTCGGTGCGCTGTCCGGTCTGCTGGTCGGCCCGTGCATGACCGCACCGCTGGCCGGCGCTCTGCTGTATATCGCGCAGACCGGCAATGCCTTGCACGGTGGCTTGATTCTGTTCTCGCTGGGCATCGGTATCGGTGTGCCGTTGCTGTTGCTGGTGACCGTGGGCAACCGCTTCCTGCCCAAACCCGGCGCGTGGATGAACCTGCTCAAAGGCGTGTTCGGTTTCCTCTTTCTTGCCACTGCGCTGTTGATGCTGCGCCCGGTACTCCATGCGTCGTTGTGGCTGGGCCTGTGCGGTGCATTGCTGTTGATCGCCGCGTTCTGCGCCTGGAAACAGTCCGAAGGTTTTGGCCGCGTCGCGCAGTTCTTCGGTGCCACTTCGCTGCTGCTCGGGTTGTGGGGCAGCCTGCTGGTGATTGGCGCGGCCGGCGGCAGCGACGACCCGTATCAACCGTTGCAGGTCTACAGCGCTGGCCGTGCCGGTTCGGTAACGTCAGCCGGGCATGACGCGTTCACCACGATCAAGGAGCCGGCGGCGTTGCAGCGCGAACTCGACGCGGCCAAAGCGCAGGGCCAGTGGGTGCTGCTCGATTACTACGCCGACTGGTGCGTGTCGTGCAAGGTCATGGAGAAGCAGGTATTCGGCAAGGCCAATGTGATGCAGGCGTTGAATGATGTGCGCCTGCTGCGGCTCGATGTCACCGCTGACAATGCCGCCAGCCGTGAGCTGCTCAGCCGCTACAAAGTGCCGGGGCCACCGAGTTTCGTCTGGATCGGCACCGACGGTGAAGAACGCCGCAGCCAGCGAATTACCGGCGAAGTCGATGCCGATACATTCCTGCAACGCTGGAACGCTACCCGAGACGCCCATTAATGCTCACTCTGACCCTCGGCACCTTTGCCATCGCGCTCAACCATCTGCTGCTGATCAGCGCCCTGGCGCTGGCGACTTTTGTCGGCTGGCGGGTGGCCAAGCGCGGTGGCGATAACCCCGAATCGGCACTGTTCAGCCTGTTTTTGCTGGGCATGCTCGCTGCGCGGGTGACCTTTGTCGCGTTGTACTGGTCGCACTATCGCGCTGACCCGTGGCAGATCATCGACCTGCGTGACGGCGGTTTCCTCGCCTGGCCGGGGGTGATCGTGCTGTTGCTGGCGGCGCTGTATCGCGGCTGGCGCCGTACCGGGCTGCGCCGGCCGCTGGGCTTTGGCGTGGCCAGCGGTGTGGCGTTCTGGCTGCTGGCGACGCTGTCGCTGAATATTTACGAACAAGGTACCCGTCTGCCGGACATCACCCTGCGCAACGCGGCCGGGCAAACCATCCAGCTCAGCGATTATCAGGGCGGGCCGCTGGTGATCAATCTGTGGGCGACCTGGTGCCCACCGTGTCGGCGCGAAATGCCGGTACTGGAACATGCCCAACAACAACGCCCGGACCTGACCTTCCTGTTCGTCAACCAGGCCGAAAGCATGCAAAGCGTGGCGACTTTCCTCGAAACCCAGGGCCTGAGCCTGAACAACGTACTGTTCGACCGCAGCGGTCGCCTCGGTCAGGCCGTGGGTTCGATGGCATTGCCGACTACGCTGTTCTATAGCCCCGACGGTCGCCTGCTGAGCAGCCACCTCGGTGAACTGTCGAACGCCAGCCTGGCCCGTGCGCTGGAAAGTTTCGACACGCCGATCCCCCATTCGAACCCGGCCACCCCACCGGCCACCTCTGCAAGGAAACTGCCATGCCCCGCCTCCGCCACCTGCTGACCTTGACCCTGAGCGGCGCCCTGCTGCACTTGCCGTCGGTGCAGGCTGCTGAAGAACTGCCCGCCGCGATCAAGCAGATCGAAGCCAAGGGCGCGAAGATCGTCGGCCAATTTGACGCCCCCGACGGCCTGCGTGGTTATGCGGCGCAATACCAGAATCGCGGCATGGCGCTGTACCTGACGCCGGATGGCAAGCACGTGCTGCTGGGTAATCTGTACGACGCTGACGGCAAGGACTTGAGCAGCGAGCCTCTGCAAAAACTGGTCTACGCGCCGATGGCCAAGGAAGTCTGGGCCAAGTTCGAGGCAAGCAACTGGATTCAGGACGGCAACAAGGACGCACCGCGCACGGTGTATTTGTTCAGCGATCCGAACTGCCCGTACTGCAACATGTTCTGGGAGCAGGCGCGGCCGTGGGTGAAAGCCGGCAAGGTGCAATTGCGCCACATCATGGTCGGCATCATTCGCGAAGACAGCCCGGGCAAATCGGCGGCGCTGCTGGCGGCGAAAGACCCGGCCAAGGCGCTGGAAGATCACGAAAAGGCTGGCAAGGGCAGCTCGCTCAAAGCCTTGAAGGATATTCCGGTGGCGGTGCAGACCAAGCTGGCGGCGAACATGCAGTTGATGGAAGACCTTGAGTTGCAGGCGACACCGGCGATCTTCTATATGGACGACAAGGGTGAGTTGCAACAACAGCAAGGGGCGCCGACGGCGGAGAAACTGGTGAAGATTCTGGGGCCTGAATAACTTCAGATTCTTTGTCGTCTGAAACGGCCTCTTCGCGGGCAAGCCCGCTCCCACAGTGACCGAGGTAATCACAAATTTCGTGTACGACACCAAATTTCTGTGGGAGCGGGCTTGCCCGCGATGAACGATGACTCGGTCTAAAGGTTGCGCTCGCTCAGGAAGCTCAACAACGCCTCAGTCACAAACTGCGGATTCTCCAGATTGGAGATGTGCCCCGCCTCCGGCACCAGCACGCACGGGCAGCCGATCAGTTCAGCCATTTCCCGGGCTTCTGCCGGTGGCCGTGGCTTGTCCTGATCGCCGCACAACACCAACGTTGTTGCTGCATTCAGCTCGCCCAGGCGTGGCAACAAGTCATCACGTCCAAAAGTGATGCGCCCCATCGGCACGATGCTGTCGCGCAGTCGATCCGAGGAGTACGCCGCCAGTTTTGCGCGGAAATCCTGATACAGCGCCGACTGCGGATCGATGCCCGGACGGAAGAAGATCGGCACGACGATATCGAGCAGTTGTTCGGAAATTTCGCCGCTGTCTTCGATCTGCTTGAACAGCGAGAAATAGTACTGGCGGGTCGGCTCGGGTTCGACGCCGACGTACGTGTCCATCAGCACCAGACCGTTGAGTCGTTGCGGCGCCGAGAGCGCCAGGCGCACGCCCCACATGCCGCCCACCGACAGGCCTACCAGCGTGACGCGGTCGATCTGCAGATGGTCGAGCAAGGCTTGCGCCTGACGGGCGATGTCATCCAGTGACGAGGTGCCTTCCGGCAACCGCCCCGACTCGCCATGGCCCCAAAGGTCCAGCGCAATCACCCGATAGTGCGGCGCCAGCGCGGCGATCTGCGGCGCCCACATGGCGTGATCCCACAAGTAACTGCCGGCCAGCAGCACCGCCGGCCCAGCGCCTTGATCGGTGTAATGCAGCGCTTGTCCGTCAACCGTGAAAAAAGGCATCAACCATCCCCCGCGAGAAAAAACAGAACCGGCAGACTGAGCTGCCGGTTGCTGATCGTCAAGGATCGAAATGTACAGTCACTTACCGGTTGATTTGGGTTGAATTGACCGACGCCATCGCTGGCAAGCCAGCTCCCACAGGGTTCAACGCCGTTCACAATATTTGTGCACACCGTAAAAACTGTGGGAGCTGGCTTGCCAGCGAAGAGGCCGGCCCAAGCGGCGAAGAACTACAGCCCTTCCAGCGCTGCCATCAGATCATTCAACCGATCAACCTTCTCTTCGGTGATCTCACTCGCCGCCAGTCCATCGATGTACTCGGCCAACTCCTCCACCGTGCTGCATTCGAACATCGCCCGCAGCGGCACGTCGCGTTGCAGGGTTTTCTGCACCCGCGAGGCAATCTGCGTGGCCAGCAATGAATGCCCGCCCAGCTCGAAGAAGTTGTCACGCACACCGACCTTGTCGACCTTCAGCACCTCGGCCCAGATACCCGCCAGGGTTTGCTCCAGCTCATTGCGTGGCGCCAGATAGTCGTGGCTGTGCAACTGACCGATTTCCAGCGTTGGCAGGGCTTTGCGGTCGAGCTTGCCGTTGGCGTTGAGCGGCAGTTGATCGAGCCACAGCCAGTGCAGCGGCACCATGTATTCCGGCAGTTCGGCGCGCAGGCGCTGTTTGATTCGCTCCAGGCGTTCGTTCGGGTTCAGTGTGGAATCCGCTGCGACCAGGTAACCCACCAGATGTTTGCCGTTAGCCCCCTCCTGCACACCGACTGCGCCGTCGCGCACTTCCGGCTGTTCATGCAGGCGTGCTTCGATCTCGCCCAGTTCGATGCGGTAACCGCGAATTTTCACCTGATGATCAACGCGGCCGACATACTCCAGCACGCCATCGTTGCGCCGCCGCGCCAGATCTCCGGTGCGATACAGACGCTCGCCCGGCGCACCGAACGGATTCGGCACAAACACCGGCGCAGTCCGTAGCGGATCGCTGACATAACCGCGACCGACACCGGTGCCGGCCACGCAGAGTTCACCCACCGCGCCCAACGGCACCAGCTCCAGCGCACCGTCGAGGAGATACAGTGAGTTGTTATCGGTCGGCGTACCGATCGGCAGATAGCTGCCACGCGTCGATGCGAGGTCGACACGGAAGAACGCCACATCGTCCGAGCACTCGGCCGGGCCATAGGCGTTGACCAGACCAATGTCCGGGTAACGCAGCAGCCATTGGTGCGCCAGCTCAGGCGGCATCGCTTCACCGGTTGGCAGCATCCAGCGCAAGCCATCCAAGCTCAGGCGTTCGGAGGCGAGCATACCCTGAATCAGCGACGGCACACTTTCCAGCACGGTGATGCCCTGCGCTTGCACATGCACCAGCAAACCCTGCGGGTCATGGGCGATGGCGTTCGGCACGATGTCGACCCGCGCGCCGAACAACGGCGCGGCGAGGAACTGCCAGACCGAAATGTCGAAACTTTGCGAAGCGGTCTGCGCGATCACATCGGTTTCGCTCAGTTGCAGATACGGCACCTTGCTCAACTGGTTGTTGAGCATGCCGCGCTGCTCGACCATCACCCCTTTCGGCAGCCCGGTGGAGCCCGAGGTATAGATCACGTAAGCGAGATTGTCCGGGCCGCTGTAAAGGCCGGGATTGTCAGCCGATGTCGCCGCCGCCTGGAGTTCTTCCCAGACCAACAACCGTGGGCGATGGGCGCAACCGCACTCATCCAGCAACGCTTGCGCCTGTTCGCGGCAGGCTTGGCTGCAGACCAGCACCGGCGTGCGGCTCAGCTCGACGATACGTTGCAGGCGCTGGCTCGGCAGGCCCGGGTCCAGCGGCAGATAGCCGGCGCCGGCCTTGAAGCTGCCGACAATCATGCCGAGCAGGTCGAGGTTGCGTTCGCCCAGCAGCGCCACCGGTTGATCGAACTGCACCCCGGCGGCGATCAATGCATGACCGAGACGGTTGGCGCGCTGATTCAGTTCGGCATAGCTCAGTTGCTGATCGAGATAACTGGCCGCGATGCGTTGCGGATGCGCGGCGACCTGCGCTTCGAAAAGCGCCACGTAACTCTGCTCCAGCGGATAATCCTGCGCACTCTCGTTGCACCCGTGCAGCAGGAACTCCTGCTCCTGCGCACCGAGCAGCGGCAGCTCGGCCATGTCGCCATGGAAACCCTCGACCAGCGCCAGCAGCAAGCGCTTGAACTCAGCGAGCAGGCGCTGGACCGTCGATTCGTCGAAATAGCGCTGGTCATACGACAGGTGCAGGCCGAGGTCATCGCCCGGGTAACACACCGCCGTCAGCGGGAAGTTGGTGTGGGTCCGGCCGGAATCCGAGGTCGCATTGAGGCTCTGCGCACGGTCCAGTACCGAGACTTCCACCGGGGCGTTTTCAAAGACGAACAGGCTGTCGAACAGCGGCTGGCCCTTGGGTAATTCGCTTTGTTCCTGGATGTTCACCAAAGGCAAATATTCGTACTCGCGCAACTGCATGTTGCGGTCGAGCAGCGCGCTCAGCCAGTGCCGCACGCTGCAGCGTTCATCGTCCGCCGGCATCTGCACCCGCAGCGCAATGCTGTTGATGAACAGACCGACGGTGCGTTGCATTTCCGGCATGTCCACCGGGCGCCCGGCCACGGTGACGCCGAACAGCACGTCGCGATCACCGCTGAGGCGGCGCAGGACCAACGCCCACGCGGCTTGCGCAAACGTGTTGATGGTCAGCTGATGCGCCTGCGCCAGTTCACGCAACCGCGCACCGTCCTCGACATTGAGGCGGGTGTAGCAGTCGCCGACGATCATCCCACCGCTTTCGCCGGCATGTTCACGCAGGAACGGACGGTCGCTCGGGATCGGTGTGGTGCGCTCGAAGCCTTGCAGATTCTGCTGCCACCACTGCCGCGCCTCGGCCAGGCTCTGACGTTGCAGCCAGCCGATGTAATCGCGATAACGCGGCGGCGTGCTCAACTGCGCTTCGCGGCCTTCGCCGAGGGCGCTGTAGATCTCGAAGAAATCGTTCATCAGCAACGAGCGGCACCAGGCATCGATAAGGATGTGGTGATTGCTCATCATGAACCAGTAACGCGCCGCGCCGACCTTGATCAGGCGCAGATGAAACGGCGCCTGAACGAGCAGATCGAAACCCGCCTCGCGCTCGCTTTTCAGCAGCGCTTGCAACTGCGGTTCCTGCTCGGCCTCGGCGATGGTGCTCCAGTCCAGGTATTCGATCGGCGTGCGACCCGGCGTGTGGATCACTTGCAGCATGTCCTCGCCGACGTTCCAGCAGAACGATGCCCGCAACGCTTCATGCCGGGCGACCACCGCTTGCCAGGCCTGGGCGAAGCGCTGGGTGTCGAGTTCGCTGTTGATGCGGTAGCGATCCTGCATGTAGTACAGACCGGTGCCCGGTTCGAGCAAGGTGTGCAGCAGCATGCCCTCCTGCATCGGCGTCAGCGGATAGACGTCTTCGATGTGCGCGGCCGGCACCGGCAGCGCATCGAGTTGCGTCTGGGTCAGTTGCGCCAGCGGGAAGTCCGAGGGCGTCAGGCCACCGGCCTCGTCTTGCAGACAATGGGCGATCAGGTTTTGCAGCTCAGCCAGGTAGGCATTGGCCAGATCGGTAATGGTCCGGGCGTCGAAACGCTCGGCGCTGAAGGTCCAGCGCAGCTGCAGTTCGCCGCCGTAGACTTGGCTGTCGACACTCAATTCATTTGGCAACGGCGCCTGCGGATCGTGGGCGGCACCGACCGGCTCGTCGAGCGGACGGAACAGCGCATCGCTGGCGAAGCTCTGGTCGAACTGACCGAGGTAGTTGAAGGTGATCGGCGCGCTCGGCAACGCGGTCATGCTCGCGCGGCTGGCGTCGTCAGCCAGATAACGCAGCACGCCGTAACCCAGGCCTTTGTGCGGCACTGCACGAAATTGTTCTTTGATCGCTTTGATCGACGCGCCCTGCCCGGCGCTTTCTTCACTGGCGCACGGCGTCAGGCGCAGCGGGTAAGCGCTGGTGAACCAGCCGACCGTGCGGGTCAGATCGATCTCGTCGAATAAGGTCTCGCGGCCGTGGCCTTCCAGTTGAATCAGCGCCGACGCCTCGCCCGTCCAACGGCACAGCACACGGGCCAGCGCGGTCAGCAGCAAGTCGTTGACCTGCGTGCGGTAAGCGCTCGGCGCCTGTTGCAGCAGTTGCCGGGTACACTCGGCATCAAGGCGTACGCTGACGGTTTGCGCGTGACGATGCTGTCGCCCGCCCTGTGGATTCGCACAAGGCAGATCGGCGCTCGGCCCGGCCAGTTGGGCCTGCCACCAACCGAGTTCTTCGCGCAGGGATTCGCTGCCGGCGTAGGCCTGCAAACGCGCGGCCCAATCCTTGAACGCGCTGGTTTTCGCCGGCAGCTGCAGCGGCTGCTCGGCGTCGAGCTGGCGATAGACCGTTTGCACATCGTCGAGCAACACACGCCACGAAACACCGTCGACCACCAAGTGATGAATCGCCATGAACAGACGTTGCTGGCCTTGCGGGCCGTCGACCAGCACCGCCCGTAGCAGCGGGCCTTGCGCCAGATCGAGGCTGCGCTGGGCCTCGGCGAACAGGGCTTGGCAAGCCTCCATCGATTCGACGCGGCGATGCCATAAGAAATTCGCAGCGGACAGCGGTTCATGGGTCGCTTGCCACTGACCATTGACCTCGGCGAAACGCAGACGCAATGCATCGTGGTGCTCGATTACCGCCAGTAGCGCTTGCCCCAGAATCTGCGCTTGCAGCGCCGCGCTCGGCTCCAGCAGCAACGCCTGGTTCCAGTGCTGTCGCTGGGGAATGTCGGTGTCGAAGAACCAATGCTGAATCGGCGTCAGGCGCGACTCGCCGGCCACCAGACCCTGCTCGGCCGTCACCCGCTCGGTGCGGCTGGCGACGGCGGCGAGGCTGTGCACGGTCTGATGCTGGAATAGATCCCGCGGGCTGAAATGAATGCCCTGTTGACGCGCGCGGCTGACCACTTGAATCGACAGAATCGAGTCGCCGCCGAGTTCGAAGAAGTTGTCGTTAAGGCCAACTCGTTTGACGTTGAGCACTTCACACCAGATCTGCGCGAGGCTCTGCTCCAGTTCATTGCTCGGCGCCACATAGTCCTGACGGTTTAGCTCAGGGTCTGGCGCGGGCAAGGCGCGGCGGTCGAGTTTGCCGTTGGCGGTCAGCGGCATGCTCGCCAACAGAATCAGGTGGGTCGGCACCATGTAATCCGGCAGTTGTGCCTTGAGGTGCGCCTTCAGCGCTTCGCGCAGTTCGATCTGGCTGGCTTCGCTTTGCCCGGCGACTTCAGTCACCAGATAGCCAACCAGTTGCTTGCCGCTTGGCGCATCCAGTGCGAGTACCACCGCTTCGCGAATCGAATCGTGATCGAGCAGGCGGGTTTCGATTTCACCGAGTTCGATGCGGAAACCGCGAATCTTCACCTGATGATCGATACGCCCCAGATATTCCACCAGCCCATCGGCTCGCTGGCGCACCAGATCGCCGGTGCGGTACATGCGCCCGCCATCAGCGGCAAACGGATCGGCGACAAACCGCTCCGCGCTGATGCCCGGACGATCGTGATAGGCCTGCGCCAGCCCGGCGCCACCGACAAACAGTTCACCGGTCGCACCTTGCGGCACCAGCGCCAGATCGGCATCGAGAATGTACGCCACGCGCGCGCCGATCACGCTGCCGATCGGCACACTGCCGGCGCCCTCCTCCAGCACCTCTGGCGCCAGACTGGCCAACGGCATGACCACGGTTTCCGTTGGGCCATAGGCATTGAAGAACAGCGCCGGTTTGAAGGCTGCACGAATCCGTTGCAGGTGTTCGCCGGTCAGTGCTTCGCCGCCGGTAATGATCATCCGCACTGGCAGGATTTGATCTTGCGTGGCGAGGAACTGCGCCAACTGGCTGCCATAGCTTGGGGTGAAACCGAGGACATTGATCCGATGATCACGAATCAAACCGCAGATTTCCTCGGCGTCCCACTGACCTTGCGCACGCAGCACCACCTGCGCGCCGCTGAGCAACGGCACCAGCAGCCGCTCGGTGGCGGCGTCGAAGTTGATCGAATAGAAGTGCAGCTCGCAGTCGTCGTGGCGCATGCCGAAACGTTCGATCACCGCTTGGCAGTGCATGGCGATTTCGCCGTGGGAAACCACCACGCCTTTCGGTTTGCCGGTCGAACCCGAGGTGTAGATCAGGTACGCCTGATGCTGCGCCAGGCTGATCAATGGCAACTCGGTCACTGGGTAATCGGCGAGTGCCGCGCTGTCGTCTTCCAGGCACCAGCGCACGACGCCCTGCGGCAGTTCGCCGAGGGCGGCGAACATTGCCCGATCGCTGAGCAGCAGACCGATGCGGCTGTCTTCGATCATGTAGTGCAGACGGTCGAGCGGGTATTCCGGGTCGAGCGGCACATACGCGCCGCCGGCCTTGAGAATCGCCAGCAGGCCGATGACCATTTCCAGCGAACGCTCCAACGCCAGACCGACTCGCACTTGCGGACCAACGCCGCGTTCGCGCAGGGCCCAGGCCAGACGATTGGCGCGGGCGTCGAGTTCGGCGTAGCTCAGGGTTTGCCCGGCAAAGGTCAGCGCCGGCGCATCCTGGCGCGCCAGTGCCTGTTCGGCGAACAGGTGATGGATGCACTGGTCGAGACGGTGCACGCCCGCCTCGACACCCAGGCTGTCGAGCAAGTGTTGTTGCTCGGCTGGGTCGAGCAGCGGCAGTTCGCCGAGGCGTTGCTGCGGGTCGGCGATCAGTGCCTCAAGCAGGTTGCGCCAATGCCCGGCCATGCGCGCGATGGTCGGCTCGTCGAACAGATCGGTGCTGTAGGTCAGGCAGCAACCGAGGCGCTGATCGAGGTCGGTGACCTCCAGGTTGAGATCGAATTTGGTCGCGCGGGCATCGTTGGCCAGGTACTCGACGGTCATGCCGGCCAGGCTGCGGCTCTGCTGGAACTCCCAGCGCTGCACGTTGCACATCACCTGGAACAGCGGGTTGTACGCAGCGCTGCGCGGCGGCTGCAACGCTTCGACCAGATGATCGAACGGCAGATCCTGATGCGACTGGCCTTCGATCACCGTGTGGCGTACCTGCTCGAACAATTCGCCGACCGACATCATGCCGTCGAGCTGGCAACGCAATACCTGCGTATTAAGGAAGGCACCGATAAGCCCTTCGCTTTCCGGCCGGATGCGGTTGGCAACCGGCGCGCCGATGCGCAGATCGGTCTGGCCGCTGTAGCGGTACAGCAAGGTGGCGAGCGCAGCCGTCATGGTCATGAACAGGGTCAGACCGTGTTGCGCATTGAATGCCCGCACGCGCGCGGCGAGGTCGTCGCTCAGGTCGAAACGGAACAGTTCGCCCTGATGACTTTGCACCGGTGGTCGTGGACGATCACCCGGCAGCTCCAGCAATGGATGTTCGCGTCCCAGTTGCGCGGTCCAGTAGTCGAGCTGACGCTGACGCTCGCCGGATTCCAGCCAGTGGCGCTGCCAGACGCTGTAGTCCAGGTACTGCACCGGCAGCGGCTCCAGCGGCGATTCGCGCTCATCGACAAAGGCTTCATACAACGCACTGAGTTCGCGGGCGAAGATGTCCATCGCCCAGCCTTCGGTGACGATGTGGTGCAGGGTCAGGACGAAGTAATGCTCGTGCTCTGCGGTCTTTACCAGACAGGCGCGCAGCAGCGGGCCGGTTTCCAGATCGAACGGCCGATGCGCTTCTTCGTCAGCCAGTTGCTGGACCTGTTGCTCACGCACTTCAGCAGCAGATCCGGAGAAATCCTTCCAGCCCATGCGCACACCTGTTTCGCCATGCACCTGCTGACGGGCGACGCCGTCGATGCTGGGGAATGTGGTGCGCAGGGTTTCGTGGCGCAGGATCAGCGCTTGCAGGGCCGCTTCAAAATGCTCGACGTGCAATACGCCGCGCAGCCGCGCCATGCCGCCGACGTTGTACGCCGGGCTGTCCGGTTCCATCTGCCAAAGGAACCACATGCGCTGTTGCGAATAGGACAGCGGCACCGCTTGGCTGCGATCGACTTTGGCAATCGGTGGCTGTTCGTTGGTGCGCCCGCTGAGCTGGATCTGGCGAACCTGCTCGGTGAAATCGCCGAGTTCGCTGTGTTCGAACAAGGCACGCAGCGGCAGCTCGACGTCGCAGGCCTGACGGGTGCGCGAGATGATTTGCGTGGCCAGCAGCGAATGGCCGCCCAGGGCGAAGAAATCGTCGCGCAGGCCGACCCGGGTCAGGCCCAGCACTTCACGCCAGATCGCGGTGATCTGCTGTTGCAGTTCAGTCACCGGTTCGACGTGCTCGCGCATCTGCCATTGCGGCTCGGGCAAGGCACGGCGGTCGAGTTTGCCGCTGGGGCTCAATGGCATGACGTCGAGGCGCAGCAGTTGCGCCGGGACCATGTATTCCGGCAGCTCGGCGGCCAGTGCGGCTTTCAGGCGAGTGATCTGCTCATCGTGGTTTTCGCTGGCATCGCTGGCGGTGAAGTAGCCGATCAGTTGCGCGCCGGCAGCCGTTTCGCGCACCAGCAACACGGCTTGAGCGACCCCCTCCTGGGCGAGCAATCGTGCCTGGATTTCTTCCGGTTCAACGCGGAAGCCGCGCAGCTTGACCTGTTGATCGAGACGGCCGAGGTATTCGATCACGCCGTCATGGGTCCAGCGTGCGCGGTCGCCCGTGCGGTACAAACGTGCGCCCTGCTCGCCCAGTGGATCGACGACAAAGCGTTCGGCGGTCAATGACGGACGCGCCAGGTAACCGCGAGCCAGACCGATGCCGCTGATGCATAACTCGCCCGGCACACCGGCCGGCAGCGGATTCAGATCAGCATCCAGCACCCGGCAGATCACATTGCCCAATGGACGGCCAATCGGCGAGCGTTCACCATCGGCAGCAGTGCAATGCCAGTGGGTGACGTTGATCGCGGTTTCGGTCGGGCCATAACGGTTATGCAGTTGCACCGCTGGCAGTTGCGCCAGCACGCGGTTGCGCAGTTCGGCGGGCAGCGCTTCACCGCCAGAAAAGACCCGGCGCAGGCTGGTGCATTCAATGCTCAGCGGTTCATCGATGAACAGCGCCAGCAGCGGTGGCACGAAGTGCAGCGTGGTCACGCCAAACTGCTGCACGAGCTGGGCGATGCGATGCGGATCGCGATGTTCACCGGGACCGGCGAGCAACAACCGTGCGCCGGTGATCAATGGCCAGAAACACTCCCACACCGAGACGTCGAAACTGATCGGCGCTTTTTGCATCAGCACATCGGTTTCATCGAGACGGTAGGTGTTCTGCATCCATTGCAGACGTTCGGCCAGTGCCGCGTGGGTATTGCCGACGCCTTTTGGCTGGCCGGTGGAGCCCGAGGTGTAAATCACGTAAGCGAGGTTGTCGCCATGCAGGTGCAGACCCGGTGCCTGGCTCGGCCAGCTTTCCAGATGCAACGCATCCATGGCGATCACGCTGACGCCGTCGCTGGCCGGCAGGCGCTCGAGCAGTCGGGTCTGGGTCAGGAGCAATTCGACGCCGCTGTCGCGCAGCATGTAGGCCAGCCGCTCAGCCGGGTACTCCGGGTCCAGCGGCACGTAGGCGCCGCCAGCCTTGATGATGGCCAACAGACCGATCAACAGTTGCGGCGAACGCTCGGCGGCGATCCCAACGCAAACATCCGGACCAACGCCTTTGTCGCGCAAATAATGTGCGAGGCGGTTGGCTTGCGTATGCAGTTCGGCGAAATCGAGGCTGCCGCCGTCCCACACCAGCGCCGTGCGCTGCGGGGTCAGGCCTGCCTGTTGATCGAGCAGTTCCGGCAGCCATTGTTGCGCACGGGAGCAGGGTTCTGCGCTCCACTGTTGCTGGTGCTGCTGTTCATCGGGTGCCAGCAATTGCAGATCGCCGATCGCCTGCTGCGGGTGCTCGCAGGCATCGCGCAACAGGTTGCAGAAGTGCTCGGCCAGTCGCTCGATGGTGGCCGCGTCGAACAGTTCGCTGGCGTAATCGAAGGACAGGGTCAGACGCCCGTTGCGGTCTTCTTCGCTGTGCAGTTGCAGGTCGAACTTGGCTTCGCGGCTGTGCCACGGCAGCTCTTCGGCGAGCAGCCCCGGCAAGCGCTTGAGCGCACTCAAGTCACGCTGCTGGTGGTTGAACATGACCTGGAACAGCCCGTGTTCGCGCGCCTGCGGAAACACTTCGAGCAGTTGTTCGAACGGCAGATCCTGATGCGCTTGTGCGCCAAGTGCCGCCAGCCGTGTCTGGGCCAGCAGTTGGGCAAACGACTGGCGAGAATCGATCTGCGCACGCAGCACCTGGGTGTTGATGAAGAAACCGATCAATCCTTGGGTTTCCAGGCGCGGACGGTTGGCGTTGGGCACGCCAATGCGAATGTCACGCTGACCGCTGTAGCGATACAACAGGCTTTGCAAAGCGGCGAGCAACAGCATGAAGGTGGTCGATTCATGCGCCTGCGCCGTGTTGCGGATGGCTTCGCCGAGGCTCGCCTCCAGACGCAGACTATGCCGCGCTGCGCTGTGTTTTTGCCTGGCGGAGCGTGGGTGATCGGTGGCCAGTTCCAGCGCCGGGTGCTCATCGCCCAGTTGTGCTTGCCAGTACGCCAGTTGCCGCTCGCCTTCGCCTTGTGCCAGCCATTGGCGCTGCCAGTTGCCGTAGTCGGCGTATTGCGTGGCCAGCGCTGGCAGCTCGGCCGTCGCGCCTTGGCTGGCGGCGGCGTACAGGCGCGAGAATTCGTCGAGCAGAATATTCAGCGACCAACCGTCGGCGATGATGTGGTGCATCGTCACCAGCAATTGATGATCTTCGTCGTCGAGGCGCACCAGAGTCACCTGCAGCAGCGGACCTTTTTCCAGATCGAATTGCTTATACGCCTGGTCTTCACGGATCTGCCGCGCGCGGGCTTCGCGCTCGGCGGCCGGCACGTCGCTGAGGTCGATCAATTGCAGGTTGAATTCACCGGCCGCCAGCACTTGCTGCAAGGCGACGCCGTCGCGCTCGAAGAAGCGTGTGCGCAGGGATTCGTGGCGCTCGATCAGTTGCTGGAAACTGCTGCGCAGGGCGACCTCGTCGAGTTCACCGCGCAAGCGCAAGGCACCCGGAATGTTGTAGGCGCTGCTGTGCGGGTCGAGTTGCCAGGTAATCCACAAGCGGTTCTGTGCCAGCGATTGCGGCATCGGCTCGTTGCGCGGCAACGTGGCGATTACACCTTGGGCGCTGCCGCCGGCCTGCTGCTGTTGCGCCACGGCAGCAGCGAACGCCGACAGGGTTGACGCCTCGAACAGCAGACGCAGGTTCAGCTCCAGCGCGAGCTCTTCGCGCACCCGGGCGATCACTTGCGTGGCCGCGATCGAGTTGCCGCCGAGCAGGAAAAAATGATCGTCGCCGGCGACCTGTTTGACGTTCAGTTGCTCGGCCCAGATCTGCCCGATCCGCGCTTGCAGATCCGAGCCACTGGTGGGCGCAGCCTGGGCTTCGGTCGTCGTCGATGGGAACAGCGCGTAACTGTCGAGGCTGCCATCGGCCAGACCTGTGCGGCATGCCGAGCGCTGCAACTTGCCGCTGGAAGTTTTCGGCAAGGCGCCCGGATTGAGCAGGATCACCACGCTTGGCGCCTGTTGATACGCCTCGGCCACGGCTTGGCGAATGGCTTTGATCAAGGCTTGCGGCGCAAGGATTTTCTGCACGCTGCGGCTGATTTCCGCAGCGATACCGATGCCCTCCTCGCCCTCGTGATTGACGGCGAACGCAGCGACGCGGCCCTTGCGCACCACTTCCACTTCGTTCTCGACGGTCTTCTCGATGTCCTGCGGATAGAGGTTATGGCCGCGCACGATCAGCATGTCTTTCAGGCGCCCGGTGATGAACAGCTCGCCGTTGCGCAGAAAACCCAGATCACCGGTACGCAGCCAGGTGCGGCCAGCGTGCTGGACGAAGGTCTTGGTGCTGGCCTCGGGGTTGCGCCAGTAGCCGTGAGCGATGCTCGGCCCGGCGGCCCAGACTTCACCGACGGCGTTATCCGCCAGTTCTTTCAGCGAATTCGGTTCGACGATCAGTACCGCGTGGCCCGGTTGGCTGATGCCGCAGCTCATGATCGCACTGCCATCACCCGGTTCGGCGCGGTTCTGCGCCAAGGCTTGATCGTCGACACGCAAGACTGGAATACCGGTGCCGCGCGGCGTGCCGGCAACGAACAGCGTCGCTTCGGCCAGCCCATACGAAGCCATGAAACTGTCAGCGCTGAAACCGCTGGCGGCGAACTTCTCGGCGAAGCGTTCGAGGCTGTCGAGGCGGATCGGTTCAGAGCCGGAATACGCCACACGCCAGCGGCTCAAATCCAGACGCGCCAGGGCGGATTCGCTGACCCGTTCGCTGCACAAGCGATAGGCAAAATCCGGCCCGCCGCTGATGGTGCCGCCGTATTCGCTGATCGCTTCCAGCCAGCGCAACGGTCGACCGAGGAAATACGCTGGCGACATGAGTATGCACGGCACGCCGCTGAAGATCGGCTGCAGTAAACCGCCGATCAGCCCCATGTCGTGGTACAGCGGCAGCCAGCTGACGATCACATCGTCCGGATTGACGTCGATGCCGAAACCGTGGCGGATCAACTGTTCGTTGGCGACCAGATTGCCGTGGCTGACCTGCACACCTTTGGGCAATGCGGTGGACCCGGAGGTGTATTGCAGGAAGGCGAGGTGATCTGCCGTCAGCGTCGGCTCGAGCCAGTTTTCTGCCAGCGCCTCGTCGAGGCTGTCGACGCACAGCAGCGGCGGCGCGCCTTCGATCTGCTGCAAGGCGTCGCGCAGATCGGCGCTGGTCAGCAACAGGCGCGGTTCGGCATCGGCAATGATCGACAGCAGTCGTTCCTGATGATGACGCCGTGTCGATTCCGGCGGATAGGCCGGCACTGCGATCACGCCGGCGTACAGGCAACCAAAAAACGCCGCGACGTAATCCGGGCCGCTGGGAAACAGCAACACCGCGCGGTCGCCCGACTCGGCCTCGGCCTGCAACGCGGCAGCGATGGTCCGCGCCCGCCGATCGAGTTCGCGATAACTGAGCACCACAGCCTGCTCCTGGTTTTCGGCAAGAAAACGCAAAGCCAGTCGATCCGGCGTCAGGGCCGCGCGGCGCTGAAGGGCTTGGACCAGGGTGCTGGGGAGTTCGAACGCGTCGGTCATGAGGTTTCCTGCCTGAATTCGGCTTGCTGATGGAATCGGGTTGCGGCGTCACGCCTTGCGAAAAGGCATGCAGGGGCGCGGTCTGTGCCGACCGCGCAAGGCATCGAATGCCGTCTGGCCGGGCGCTATACCCGCGGCCATTCACAGATGAGAACGGATGACGTCTGCAAATAATTAGTCGACGGGCGCGCCCCTCAACGGGGCCGGGGTGCGGCGGCGTGTCGCAGTTCGCAAAACACACTTGCTTGCAGCATTAGTTCTCTTTCTCAATTGACAATCATTATCATTCAACATAATTTGTCGCTCGATGTGTAGGACAGCCCTGCCCCCAGAGGCGTCCCACTAACCAATTTGGCAGCAAGGTGATTTCCATGACGGAACGAGTATCCACAAGCAGGTGCGATTCACCGCTACTTCAGGCATTCGTCGATAATCGGCTGATTCTGGTCAAGATCGCCGCGCGCATTACCGGTTGTCGCTCGCGCGCCGAGGACGTGGTGCAGGATGCGTTTTTCCGCCTGCAATCGGCGCCACCGATCACCTCGTCGATCAAGGCGCAACTGAGTTATCTGTTCCAGATCGTGCGCAACCTCGCCATCGATCACTACCGCAAACAGGCGCTCGAGCAGAAATACTCTGGCCCTGAAGAGGAAGGGCTGAATGTGGTCATCCAGGGTGCTTCGCCGGAAACCTCGCACATCAATTTCTCGACCCTGGAAAACATCGCCGACGCCCTGACCGAGCTGCCCAGCCGCACACGCTATGCGTTCGAGATGTATCGCCTGCACGGCGTGCCGCAAAAGGACATCGCCAAGGAACTCGGCGTCTCGCCGACCCTGGTCAACTTCATGATTCGTGATGCACTGGTGCACTGCCGCAAGGTTTCGGGCAGTCGGCGCGATACGGTGGTTGCGGGTCGTCGTTAGGATCTGGATTTTGCGTCACGCCATTTGCGAGCAGGCTCGCTCCCACAGAGTTTTGTGAACAACACAAATCCCATGTGGGAGCGAGCCTGCTCGCGAAGAGGACTGGAGAGCACAACAGATCTAAAGCCCGATCATTTCAAGCCAGGCTGCAGCGATCAAAAAACCGCTCACGCCCCAGCATCATCAGTGCCGCGCGCTTGTGCGGAAAGTCGAATTCCTTCTCGCAGTGAAAACACTGGTTGTGCATGTGGCCGATCATCTTCGCGTTGTCGGCGCGGGGCTCGGCGACCACCCGTTGCGTGCGCGGATCATCAAGAAACAGGTAATGCACCAGCGCCGATAGCCAGCTCGCCACTTTGTGCGGGCCGCGGTGGTCTTCCTCGCCGACCAGCATGTGGATGCCGCGATCGTAATCATCGGCGTCATAGAACGGCGCGATGCGATCTTCCTTGGCCCAATAGGCTTCGAAATAGGCGAACGGCTGATCGTCGAAACAGCCGATCAAGGTCAGCGTATGCGGGTCGGCGTCGAGTTTGCTCAGGTACTCGCGGTGCTTGTCGAGGCTGCCCTCCTCCTGCCAGAAACTGGCCACCCGTGGGCTGTTCTGCCAGCGGTTGAAACGCGGCAAATCATCTTCGATTTCGACGGTTCGCAAGGAAATCCAGGCGCCGAGCCGCGCGTCGAAACGCCGATAGACTTCACCGCGCGGTTTGACCGGGCGCCGGGGATGGCGTTTGCCTTCACTGATGATCATTTGTCGCGGATAACTGCCGGTCAACGAAGTCCCCAGCCAGGGTTGCGGCAATTGCCAGAACAGCGTGCGTTCGCAGCGATATTCGCCGCTCACCTCGGTGCCGATCAGCAAACCACTGAGCAAGGCCTCGGTCGGTGGTTGATCCAGTTGCCAGGTCAGTTGCTGGCACGCCGGATCGCGCGCGAACAGCCAGTAACAGGCAGCCCACAGCGCTTGCCCCGGCGGCAACGCGAAGCGCTCATCGATCTGGATCGGGCCTTTCGCGTCGCGATCAAGGCGCAGACGAATCAGCGGCTGGCCGTCGAGGCTCAGGCTCAAACGGCTTTCGCTGGCATCAGCGATCAGTTGACTGCCCGAAGGCAAGGCCAGGGCAGTCAGGTCATTCAGATTGGACATGGGGCGGGCTCACGATAATCATCGACAGTTAGACGATGTGACGTGAGCGGCAGGCGGAAATTTAGGCTTTCAGCGCAAATGGCGCTCAGCGATTGAGCACTGGCACCACGGCGATTTTGTAAGGATCGAAAATCTTCAGCATGTCGCCGTTGTCGCGCAGCCCCTGCAACAGCTTGCCGAACGCCGCGCCGCTGATCGGTGCCGTCGGGCGCAGAATCGCATAGTGGTGGTAGATCTGATCGACGCGCTGCGAGACGAGCAACTCATCACGGACCTTCTCGTTACGCAGCAGGTAATCACTGAGGTACGAGCGGGTCACCAGGGCGATGTCGGCGCGTGAGCGCAGCACCATCAGCAGGTTGCTGTCGTGGGAATAGGTCAGCGTCGCGTTGAATTGCTGCGCGAGGAATTTGGGGTCGGCGTTGAAGGCCGCAAATTCGTAGTGATAGCCGCTGAACAGCGCCAGACGCTTGCCTTTGAGGTCGGCGAAATAGTTTTGCTGACGGCCATCTGCACGCTGCGCGACGAAAATCTCGGCATCTTCAAGGCCCATGTCGACGTCGCTGTGGGGGATATCTTTCCAGCCCCATTCAGGGTTCTCGAAGATCGCCATGTCGATCCGGCCCTGCTTGAAATCACCGAAACGCCGGGGAATCGACGTGGGCACCAGGACGAACTGATAGTCGCTTTGCAAACGGTTCAGCGCTTCGACCAATTGCGGCAACAGACCGGTATCGGCGCCGTTTTCCGGGCGGATGGTGTACGGCGGAAAATGCGCCGCGCCGACCCGGACCAATTGCGCGGCCTGAGCGGGCAATACCCATAATGCAGCCAGCGCTGCGAGCATCAACCCCGCGACGGTCCGAATTGGCAAAGACTTCAAAACACCCCACTCCCCGAAAAAATACCGATCAATGCATTCAAGCTAGGCGGTTTCGCCCAGTTAGCCAGTTTCCCGGCCGGATAGAAAGTGGCTCAACGCTCTTCGAGGACCAGAATCAACGCCTCGTCGGCCAACTGATCGAGGCTCAAACTGCCGCCAGCACGGAACCAGGTGGTGGTCCAGGACAGTGCGCCTGTCAGGAAACGTCGGGTAATAAAAACGTCGCCACGGATGAATCCGGCGTCTTTGGCTTCACCCAGTACTTGCAACCAGATTTCTTCGTAGATATCGCGCAGCGCCAGCACTTTGGCCTGGCCTTCTTCGGACAGCGAGCGCCACTCGTAGACCAGCACCGCCATGGCCTCGCCGCTGCCGCCCATGATCGACTGCAATTCGCAGCGGATCAGCGCCAGCACGCGCTCGCGGACATCGGCCGCGTCGGCCAGCGCCGCGCGCATCAATGCGGTGTTGTAGCGGATGGTTTCTTCCATCACCGCGCGCAGGATTTCGTCCTTGCTTTTGAAGTGATGAAAAATGCTCCCCGACTGGATGCCGACCGCGCCGGCCAGATCACGCACGGTAGTGCGTTCGTAGCCTTTATTGCGGAACAGGTGAGCCGCCACTTGCAGCAACTTGCCGCGGGCGCTGTCGGGGTCCGTCAGCTGGCCACTGTCGACCAAATCGCGCATGACCCTCAGGGCTTTTTGCTCGTCCACCCGTTCTCTCCTACAGTCGATCAGTGTCTTGCCCCCTGAAACCGCAGGGTTGCGCGCAATTTAAGCCGCCAGCGGCAACCAAGCAAGCGCTTGGGCAGAAGATAGTTTCAAGTGTTTACAAACCAAGCGCTTGCTTGGTAGCCTCCAGACACTTCTGTCGCAGATCGCTGAGTCGGAGATAAAAATGCCAAATACCGTGCGTATCGGATGCGCCAGCGCCTTCTGGGGTGATACATCGACCGCCGCCGCGCAACTGGTGGCCGGCGGGCGTCTGGATTATCTGGTGTTCGATTATCTGGCCGAGATTACGATGTCGATCATGGCCGGCGCGCGCATGAAAGACCCACAGGCCGGCTACGCCAGTGATTTCATCGAAGTGCTGACACCGCTGCTGCCGCAATTGGCCGAGCAGCACATCCGCGTCATCAGCAACGCCGGCGGGGTCAATCCACAGGCCTGCGCCGCCGCCCTGCAAGCCGCGTGTGATCGCGCCGGCGTCGCGTTGAAAATTGCTGTGCTGCTTGGCGATGACCTGCAGCCTCAACTGCGCCAGCTCAGCGGTATCACTGAAATGTTCACGGGCGCCCCACTGCCGCCGCTGTGCGTGTCGACCAATGCCTATCTCGGCGCACCGGGCATCGTCGAAGCGCTGAAGCTCGGCGCCGATATCGTCATTACCGGCCGGGTAGTCGACAGCGCCGTGGTCAGCGCGGCACTGGTGCATGAATTTGGCTGGTCATGGCATGACTACGACAAACTGGCCCAGGCCGCACTGGCCGGGCACATCATCGAATGCGGCGCGCAATGCACCGGCGGCAACTTCACCGATTGGCGCGACGTGCCGGATTACGAACACATCGGTTTTCCGATCGTCGAGGTCAGCGCCGACAGCCAGTTCATCGTCAGCAAACCCGAAGGCAGCGGCGGCCTGATCACACCGCTGACCGTCGGCGAGCAGATGCTGTATGAAATCGGCGATCCGCAGGCGTATCGGCTGCCCGATGTGATCTGTGATTTCACTCAGGTCGAACTTCGGCAACAGGGCAAAAACGCCGTCCATGTGCATGGCGCAAAGGGCTTGCCACCCAGCGATCAATACAAGGTCAGCGCGACTTACCCAGACGGCTTTCGTTGCACCGCCAGTTGCCTGATCGCCGGCATCGATGCGGTCGACAAGGCGCGGCGCGTCAGTCAGGCGATCATCGACAAAACCGCAGAAATGTTCAGCCAGCGCGGCTGGGCGCCCTACAGCGAAACCCATGTCGAACTGCTTGGCAGCGAGGCCACCTACGGCCCGCACGGTCAGCGTCAGGACAGCCGCGAAGTGGTGATCAAACTCGCCGTGCGCCATCCCGATAAAAAAGCCCTGGTCGTGTTTTCCAAAGAAATCGCTCAGGCCGCGACCGGCATGGCGCCTGGGTTGACCGGCATCGTCGGCGGTCGTCCGACGGTGTACCCGCTGATCCGCCTGTTTTCGTTTCTGATCGATAAAAGCGTCTGCACGCTGCACGTCGATATGGCTGGCGAACGTCATCCGTGCAGCCTGCCCGCGCCCGCCATAACGCAAAACCCGACCTCAGCCCTGCCCCATCAACCGCCCGAACCGCAGGGCCGCGCCGATGCTTCTGTGCCGCTGGTCAAACTCGCGGTCGCGCGTTCCGGCGACAAAGGCAACCACAGCAACATCGGCGTCATGCCGCGCAAACCCGAATATCTGCCCTGGATCGCCGCAGCGCTGACGCCAGCGGCGGTCGCAGACTGGATGAGCCATGTGCTCGATCCGGACAACGGTCGGGTCGAGCGCTGGTACCTGCCCGGCACCCACAGCCTCAACTTTCTGCTGGAAAACGCCCTCGGCGGCGGCGGTGTCGCCAGTCTGCGCATCGATCCGCAAGGCAAGGCCTTCGCCCAGCAACTGCTGGAAATCCGCATCGCGGTGCCGCAGAGCATCGCCGAACAACTCGACTAGAGGTTGAGCTTCATGGCGTACGCATCGATTTTCCAGGCCGGGCTGTTCAGCGGCCAGAGCATTATCGTCACCGGTGGCGGCAGCGGCATCGGCCGCTGTACCGCGCATGAACTGGCGGCGCTCGGGGCCAACGTGCTGCTGGTCGGGCGCAAGCCTGAAAAGCTCGAACGCGTCGCCGCCGAAATCGCCGAGGACGGTGGCCGTGCGCATTGGCAGGCCTGCGATATCCGCGATGAAGAAGCGGTAAAACTGCTGGTCAGTGAGCTGATCGCCGCACACGGGCCGATCCACGGTCTGGTCAACAATGCCGGCGGCCAGTATCCGTCGCCGCTGGCTTCGATCAATCAGAAAGGGTTCGAGACCGTGCTGCAGACCAATCTGGTCGGCGGATTTCTGATGGCCCGGGAAGTGTTCAACCAGTCGATGAGCAAACACGGCGGCAACATCGTCAACATGCTCGCCGACATGTGGGGCGGCATGCCCGGCATGGGCCACTCTGGCGCCGCGCGCTCGGGCATGGACAACTTCACCAAAACCGCGGCCGTCGAGTGGGGTTACGCCGGGGTGCGGGTCAATGCGATAGCGCCGGGCTGGATCGCTTCCAGCGGCATGGACACTTACCAGGGCGCGTTCAAAGCGGTGATTCCGACCCTGCGTGAGCATGTGCCGCTCAAGCGCATCGGCACCGAATCGGAAGTCAGCGCGGCGATCGTGTTCCTGCTCAGCCCGGCAGCGGCGTTCATCAGCGGCAGCACCTTGAAAATCGACGGCGCGGCCAGCCTCGGCAGTCGCGCATGGCCGCTGCATAAGGCGACGCACAGCGAGTCGTTCAACGGATTTCATCGGGCGTACTTGCCTGACGTGCTCAAGGACAAGGAATAAGCCATGGCGCAGATCCAGTCGCTACTCGACCCGCACAGCGAAGCCTTCGCACGTAACCGTACGGCGATGCTCGCCGCCATCGAACACGTGCAGCAACTGGAACAGAACCTGCTGAACAAGGCTGCCGAAGCCAAGGCGAAGTTCGATCAGCGCGGACAACTGTTGCCGCGCGAACGCCTGAACCTGTTGCTCGATCCCGGCGCGCCGTTTCTGGAACTGGCGAGTCTGGCCGGTTACAAACTGCACGATGACAAGGACGGCAGCGCAGCCGGTGGCGGCTTGATCGCCGGCATCGGTTACGTCTGCGGCATTCGCGCGATGGTGGTGGCCAACAACAGCGCGATCAAGGGCGGAACGATCTCGCCCAGCGGCCTGAAAAAATCCCTGCGCCTGCAACAGATCGCCCTGGAAAACAAACTGCCGATGATCACCCTCGCCGAAAGCGGCGGCGCCAACCTCAATTACGCCGCGGAAATTTTCGTCGAAGGCGCGCGCAGCTTTGCCAATCAGGCGCGGCTGTCGGCGCTGGGTTTGCCGCAGATTACCGTGGTGCATGGTTCGGCCACCGCTGGCGGCGCCTATCAGCCCGGTTTGTCGGATTATGTGGTGGTGGTGCGCGGCAAGGCCAAGCTGTTTCTTGCTGGGCCGCCGCTGCTCAAGGCGGCCACCGGTGAAGTCGCCACCGATGAAGAACTCGGCGGCGCCGAGATGCACGCGCAGGTCGCCGGGACCGCCGAGTACCTGGCGGAAAACGATGCCGATGGCGTGCGCCAGGTGCGCGATATCCTGCGCATGCTGCCGTGGAACGAACAACTGCCGTGGCGGCCGGAGCCGCAATACAAAGAGCCGCTCTATCCCATCGACGAATTGCTCGGGCTGATCCCGGACGATCCGAAAAAGCCCTACGACGTGCGCGAAATCATCGCGCGCATCGCCGATGAATCGAACTTCGTCGAGTTCAAGGGCGAATACGATCAGCAAACCCTGTGTGGCCATTTGAAGATTCAGGGCCGCGCCTGCGGTTTCATCGGCAATAACGGCCCGATCACCCCGAACGGTGCGAGCAAAGCCGCGCAGTTCATCCAGTTATGCGATCAGAGCCAGATCCCGCTGCTGTTTTTCCACAACACCACAGGCTTCATGGTCGGCACCGAATCGGAACAGCAAGGCGTGATCAAACACGGCTCGAAACTGATTCAAGCGGTGGCCAACGCGCGGGTGCCTAAACTGACGCTGGTCGTCGGTGGTTCCTACGGTGCCGGCAATTATGCGATGTGCGGACGCGGTCTCGATCCACGCTTCATTTTCGCCTGGCCGAACAGCCGCACCGCAGTGATGGGTGGCGCACAGGCCGGCAAGGTGTTGCGTATCGTCACCGAAGCCAAGCAATTGAAAGACGGCCTGGTGCCGGACCCGAAAATGCTCGACATGCTCGAACAGGTCACCGCGCAGAAACTCGACAGCCAGTCCACGGCGCTTTACGGCAGCGCCAATCTGTGGGACGACGGGCTGATCGACCCGCGCGACACGCGCACCCTGCTCGGCTATCTGCTGGACATCTGCCACGAAGCCGACGTTCGTACGCTGCAACCCAACAGCTTCGGCGTCAGCCGCTTCTGACCGCCACGGATCTCACGGAGAACAATAACAATGATCTTCACCCCGGAACACGAAGCGCTGCGCCGCACCGTCCGCCAGTTCGTCGACCATCAGATCAACCCGCACGTCGACGAATGGGAAAAGGCCGGACGCTTTCCGATCCACGAGATTTTCCGTCAGGCCGGCGAGCTGGGTTTGCTGGGGATTTCCAAACCGGAAAAATTCGGTGGCATGGGCCTCGACTACAGTTACTCGATCGTCGCCGCCGAGGAGTTCGGCACCATTCATTGCGGCGGCATTCCGATGTCGATCGGCGTGCAGACCGACATGTGCACCCCGGCGCTGGCCCGCTTCGGCTCCGATGAACTGCGCGAAGAATTCCTGCGCCCGGCGATCAGCGGTGAGCAGGTCGGCTGCATTGGCGTCTCCGAAGTCGGCGCCGGGTCCGACGTCGCCGGGTTGAAGACCACGGCGCGCAAGGATGGCGACGATTACGTGATCAACGGCAGCAAAATGTGGATCACCAACTCGCCGAGCGCCGATTTCATCTGCCTGCTGGCCAACACGTCCGATGACAAGCCGCACATCAACAAGTCGCTGATCATGGTGCCGATGAACACGCCCGGCATCAGTCTCAGTTCGCATTTGGACAAGCTTGGCATGCGCAGTTCGGAAACCGCTCAGGTGTTTTTCGACAACGTACGCGTGCCACAGCGCAACCGCATCGGCCACGAAGGCGCCGGTTTCATGATGCAGATGCTGCAGTTTCAGGAAGAACGCCTGTTCGGCGCGGCGAACATGATCAAGGGCCTGGAGTATTGCGTCGACAGCACCATCGAATACTGCAAGGAGCGCAAGACCTTCGGCAATGCGCTGATCGACAATCAGGTGATTCACTTCCGCCTCGCCGAATTGCAAACCGAAATCGAGTGCCTGCGCGCGCTGGTCTATCAGGCCACCGAGCAGTACATCAAAGGTCAGGACGTCACCCGGTTGGCGTCGATGGCCAAGCTCAAGGCCGGGCGACTGGGCCGTGAGGTCAGCGACAGCTGCCTGCAATATTGGGGCGGCATGGGCTTCATGTGGGACAACCCGGTGGCCCGCGCCTATCGCGATGTGCGGCTGGTATCGATCGGCGGCGGTGCGGATGAAATCATGCTGGGGATCATCTGCAAGCTGATGGGCATCCTGCCGGGGAAAAAGAAATGAGCCACCTGCCCGAGTGCCAGACGCTGCTGCTGGAACTGCATGGCGGCGTGCTGCACGTCACGCTCAACCGGCCGGACAGCCGCAATGCGATGAGCCTGCAGATGGTCAGCGAGTTGCGCGCGGTATTCGCTGCTGTTGCTGACGAGCGCGATATCCGCGCGCTCGTGCTCAGCGGCGCCGGCGGACATTTCTGTGCCGGTGGCGACATCAAGGACATGGCCAGCGCGCGTGCTCAGGGTGGTGAGGCTTATCGCGAGCTGAACCGGGCCTTCGGCGCCTTGCTTGAAGAGGCGCAACACACGCCGCAGGTATTGATCAGCGTGCTGCAAGGCGCAGTGCTGGGTGGTGGATTCGGGCTGGCCTGTGTCAGCGATGTCGCGATTGCCGACCATCAGGCGCAGTTCGGTCTGCCGGAAACCAGTCTCGGCGTGATTCCGGCGCAGATCGCACCGTTTGTGGTGCAGCGCATCGGCCTCACAGAAACCCGCCGTCTGGCGCTGACCGCTGCGCGTTTCGATGGCGATCAGGCTCGGCAACTGGGGCTGGTGCATTTTGTCGAGCGCGATGCCCAAGCGTTGGCCGAACGGCTGGATGAGGTGCTGCAGCAAGTGCTGCGTTGCGCGCCGCAGGCGAATGCCATGACCAAGCAATTGCTGTTGGCCAGCGCTGGGCAGCCGTCGAGTGAATTGCTTGATCAGGCCGCGCAGTGGTTCAGCGAAGCGGTGACGGGCGAAGAAGGCGTCGAGGGCACCCTGGCTTTCGTGCAAAAGCGCAAACCGCGGTGGGCTATCTAAAAAGCATCGCTGGCAAGCCAGCTCCCACAGGGAATTTGCGTCGTTAACAAAACCTGTGGGAGCTGGCTTGCCAGCGATGAGGCCAGCTCATGCAACGCAACTTCCGAGGAAACAGCCCATGCCCACCCTCCAGAAAATCCTGATCGCCAACCGCGGTGAAATCGCCTGCCGCATCCAGCGCACCGCCCAAGCCCTCGGCTACCGCACCGTCGCCGTCTACAGCGATGCCGACGCCGATGCGCTGCACGTAAAAATGGCTGACCAGGCCGTGCACATCGGCCCGGCACCGGTGCAGCAGTCCTACCTGAACATCCCGGCAATCCTCGACGCCGCGCATCGCAGCGGTGCCGACGCGGTCCATCCCGGCTATGGTTTTCTCTCGGAAAACGCCGAATTCGCCCGCGCCTGCGAACAGGCCGGGCTGACCTTCATTGGCCCCAGCGCCGAAGCCATCGAACTGATGGGCAGCAAACGCCTGTCGAAGCTCGCCATGCTCGACGCCGGCGTGCCATGCATTGCCGGCTATCAGGGCGCTGCGCAAGACGACGCGACCTTGTTGCGCGAAGCCGAGCGCATCGGTTACCCGTTGATGATCAAGGCCAGTGCCGGCGGTGGCGGGCGCGGCATGCGCCTGGTGCAGAACGCGGCTGAGCTGCCGGCGCAATTGCGCACCGCGCGCTCGGAAGCGTTGAACGGTTTTGGCAGCGACGAATTGATACTTGAACAGGCCGTGGTCGAACCCCGGCATGTCGAAGTGCAGGTGTTCGGCGACCATCACGGCAACCTGATCTACCTTGGCGAGCGCGACTGTTCGATCCAGCGACGCCATCAGAAAGTCATCGAAGAAGCGCCCTGCACGATCATGACCACCGAGTTGCGCCAAGCCATGGGTGAAGCGGCGTTGAAGGCCGGCCGCGCGGTGAATTATGTCGGCGCCGGCACCGTTGAATTTCTGCTCGATGCACGAGGGCAGTTCTACTTTCTGGAAATGAACACGCGCCTGCAGGTCGAACACCCGGTCACCGAATTGATCACCGGTGTCGATCTTGTGGCGTGGCAATTACAGATTGCCGAGGGCCAGCCGCTGCCGCTGACTCAGGATCAGGTGCAACTCAATGGGCATGCCATGGAGGTGCGGTTGTACGCCGAAGATCCGACGCAGGGTTTTCTTCCGCAGACCGGGCGTATCGAAGCCTGGGAGCCGGCGCTGAGCCATGGTGTGCGGATCGATCACGGCTTGCTCGAAGGGCAAGCGGTCAGCCCGTTCTATGACCCGCTGCTGGGCAAACTGATCGCCCATGGAACCACCCGGGAAGAGGCGCGGCGCAAGCTATTGCGCGCGGTGCAGGACACTGTGTTGATGGGCATACAAAGCAATCAGCGTCTGCTCGCCAGCCTGCTGCAGCATGAGCAATTTATCAGCGGTCAGTTCAGTACCGCGTTCATTGCCCAGCATTTCAGCGATCATCCAAGCCTGCATCGCTACGTGCCCAGCGCCGAGGAATTGGCGATCGCCGCGCTGCTGTTCTATCAAACCAGCGCACGCCACCACCGAGCGCCACTGAGCGGCTGGCGCAACAACGCCAGCGTGCCGCTGACTTATCGCCTCGGCTTGGATGAGCAGAACTGGACGCTGCAACTGTGCGCTCAAGGGCCAGACGTGTTTCAGGTTAGCCTCGGTGAACGCACGATCGACCTGCGACTCATTGACCTCGAAGCGCATTCGCTGACACTGGCCGTCAACGGCGTGCGCCAGCGCCACGCCTGTCGACTGGCGGGCGCACAGCTCTGGCTGTTCAGCCATCCGGGCAGTCTGCGGCTGGAGGATCGAACTCATGCGGCGATCGACAGTCAGACCAGCGTCAGCTCCGGCACCTTGAAAGCGCCGATGGACGGCGCCATCGTCGACGTCCTGGTCAGCGAAGGCAGCACGGTCAGCAAAGGTCAGTTGCTGGTGGTGCTGGAGGCAATGAAAATGGAGCACCCGCTCAAGTCCGGCATCGACGGCGTGCTCAAGCGGGTGCAGGTCAAGGTTGGCGATCAGGTAAAAAATCGTCAGGTTCTGTTGCAGGTCGAGTAGTCGCCCACACGTCGATGCGGGTTTTGACTACGCTCTGAAATATCAGAACGCGAAAATCAGGAACCCTGCGATGCCCCACTGGCTGGTCATAGATCTGGAAGCCACTACCGACGAGGGTGGCTGGCCGGTCACCGAAATGGAAATTATCGAGATCGGCGCGACCCTGGTCGATCGCGCCGGGCGCGAGCAGGATCATTTTCAGCGCTTCGTCAAACCGACGCGGCGGCCCTTGCTCACCCCGTTTTGCCGCGAACTGACGCACATCACCCAGGCCAATATCGATGCCGCGCAACCGCTGCATGAGGTCTGGCCGGCCTTCGAGCGCTGGCTGGCACAGCACCAATCGCGCCTCGAGGGGTGGGTCAGCTGGGGCGATTACGATCGCAAGCAGTTGCTGCAGGAATGGCAGCGTCTGCACCTCGACAGTGGCCTCAGCCGGGTGCCGCACATGAACCTCAAACAACGCTTCGCCAAGGCCCGCCGTCTCGAGCGGCCATTGGGCCTCAACGGTGCGTTGCAACTGGCCGGCCTGCAATTCAGCGGCCAGCAGCATCGGGCGCTGGAGGATGCGCGCAACACGGCGCGGTTATTGCCACTGGTGTTGCCGCTTTAGAGACGTGACGAGGCGGAAAGCCTTGGGCATACTGGCCGGCCCCTTTTCAGCCCTTTTCGAGGAACCGCCCATGTTTAAAGTCAACGAGTACTTCGACGGCACCGTCAAGTCGATCGCCTTCGGCACCGCTGAAGGTCCGGCGACCATCGGCGTCATGGCCCCGGGCGAATACGAATTCGGCACCAGCCAGCGTGAAATCATGCACGTTGTGTCGGGCGCCCTGACCGTCAAGCTGCCCGACAGCAGCGACTGGGAAACCTTCGCCGCCGGCAGCCAGTTCAATGTACCGGCCAACAGCAAGTTCCAGCTGAAGGTCGCGGTCGACACTGCCTACCTGTGTGAATACCGCGGCTGATACGGCGGTTCTATCCAGCACAAAAAAAAGCCCGCGTGCAACGACGCGGGCTTTTTTTATGCCTGCAAACTTATTTATTCGAGAATTTCCACCGGCATCCCGACTTCGAGTCGACCGTTTCTGTCATTGACCAGGTTCTGCCCGAACATTGCGCCATCGGCTGTGGCCCGATGTTTTTGCAGGGTGGCGAACGGTTCGCGGTCGGCACTGCGCTCGCCGGTTTGCGGGTCGACGGTCGTCATGATGCAGCGTGAGCACGGCTTGACCACGCGAAACTCGATATCGCCGATACGAATACGCTTCCAGCCATCCTCGGCATAAGCCGCGCTGCCTTCGATCACCAGATTCGGCCGGAAACGCAGCATCTCCAACGAACGCCCGACCTTGCCGGAAAGGTCCTGCAGCGAAGCGTCGCCAATCAATAGCAACGGATAGCCGTCGGCGAAGGCGACTTGATCGTCATCGTGGCCGAAACCCGATTGTGTCGTGCGTGCTCGATCCAGCGGCATCTGCACCAGGCGTGTCGGCTTGCCAAGGAACTCGCTGACCCAGCGCGCCGCCGCGTCGCCGGCATCCGGCACGCGCAAGGTATCGCGCCAGATGGTCACGCCGCGCAGCTCGGCATCATCCGCCGGCAAGGGAATATCGATGGAGCCTTGCCCGGGCGTCGCGAGTGTCAGGCCGCCGTCGGCATTCCACAGCGCCGACAGCTGACTCATCCGTGCTTCGGCGCGCTGAGTCAGGAAGCGCCCGCTGGCCTCGTCTACCAGCATCCAGCGACGATCGCCCGTCAGCCCCAGCTTGTCCAGCTCGGCGCTTTGCAGCACTTCGCCCTTGCCGGATTTCAACGGGTAACGATAAAGCGCGCTCAGACGCAGCATGGCCAGCTCCTTGTGGTGGAAGCCGCCACCCTATATGAGCCGCGTCGCGGAATCAAAGTGTGGGAGCGAACCTGCTCGCCAAAGCGCTGTTCGATCCAAACCACGCAGCGCACGTGGATTCCCAATCGCGACCTGCCCGCTCCTGATGCTGTCAGGCCGGGACTTCATCGAGCATCAGACGCTGGCGCACCACGTCGACCAGTTTGTCCGGCTGGAATTTGGAGAGGAAGTTGTCGCAGCCGACCTTCTTCACCATCGAATCGTTGAAGCTGCCCGACAGCGAGGTGTGCAGCACCACATACAGGCCGCGCAAACGCGGGTCGTTGCGAATTTCGGTGGTCAGACGGTAGCCGTCCATTTCCGGCATTTCCGCATCGGTGAAGATCATCAGCAACTTGTCGGTCATGTGCACGCCGGTATCGGCCCAGGCCTTGAGCATGTTCAGTGCTTTGAGGCCGTCGCTGGCAATGTGCATTTTCACCCCGAGCTGGCCGAGGGTGTCACGCAGCTGCGAGAGCGCCACATTGGAGTCGTCGACCAGCAGCACTTCACGGCCACGGGCGCGCTCCAGCACCGGATCGTCGAGTTTGTCGCGCGAGACCTTGGCGTTGTACGGGACGATTTCGGCGAGGACTTTTTCCACGTCGATGATTTCCACCAGTTGATCGTCGACCTTGCTGATGGCCGTCAGATAATGCTGGCGACCGGCGCTGGTCGGCGGCGGCAGAATGGCTTCCCAGTTCATGTTGACGATGCGATCGACGCCGCCCACCAGAAAGGCCTGCACCGAACGGTTGTATTCAGTGACGATGATGGTGCTGTTCGGCCCTGGCACCAAGGGGCGCATGCCGATTGCCTGGGACAGGTCGATCACCGGCAAGGTCTGCCCGCGCAGGTTGACCACACCGCAAACGAACGGGTGACGCTGCGGCATCAGGGTCAGCTTCGGCAGTTGCAGCACTTCCTGAACCTTGAACACGTTGATCGCAAACAACTGCCGCCCGGCCAGTCGAAACATGAGAATTTCCAGGCGATTCTCACCCACCAGTTGCGTGCGTTGGTCTACCGTGTCGAGAATGCCGGCCATCAATGACTCCTGGGCTTGTTCTGATGAATTCACTTATGTGAGGTTATCGGCTGCAAATGGCGCTTCTTGATTGTCATGACTGACCTGTAAAAAATGCCCTGAACAGCCATTGATGTCACATTAACATCATGCTTTACTGGCGCAGTGATTTTCATCTGCTACTTTTATCTGCGGCGCGACCTCGGTTTGCGTCATAGGTTCCCGCACCTAAGGGATTCCCCTAGGGACAATCAGGCCCAACCTGATATTCGCAATATCCAATAGCCATTAATGTGACGCCATTCTCATTGCATGAACGGAGTCAGGCTATTGTGTGCGATCGCAGTTCAGTGGCAACAAACCCTCTGGAAACTCTCAGTCTGTGCACGTGCACGTGCACGGCCGGACGCGATCTGCCGACGATTCATGATCGTCGCTACACACGGCATTCGTTCATCAGACATGACGTTGTGGAGATAAGCATGCCAATCGACCGCAAAGACTGGGTAAAACGCTTCCCCGAATTTCTTGTCGAGGCTGAAACACTGCTGGCCAAGTCCGAGGAATGCCTGAGCCATCTGCAACTGATCAGCAATGACAGGGACGCCATTGAATGCATGCTCAGTACCTTGCTCAAGCTTGCTCGCCGGGCGGAGGCGCTGGCGCTGGAGTCGATCAGCGAATTTTCCCTGCACATCCACAGCCTGCTTGACCTCAATCATGCTCGTGTCGACCTTCATGATCAGGCGCTGCAAGCGTTGCAGGATTGCTTCACGCTGATGGCCTGGCAGCTCGAGCTGGTCGATCAGAAGACTGGCCAATTGAGCCTGGATGAAAGCGAGCAGGCTTCGCTGATCGAAGCGCTGGCGTTTCAGGTCGGTCAAAGCCCGATTCAGTCGCCGCTGGCAAGCAAACGTTTGCCGCAACTGCCTTACTCGGGCCAGGCCTGACTCATCGCCGTGGCGCGGATGGCCTTGGCGGACGCACGTCTCGAATGTCGTAATTGAATAGTCCATACCTGCCAGCGACAAAACGATATAAATAATCAGCATTGATCACCCGCCCTTTTTCCTGCCGGCCTCAGGGTTTGCCTGTGTACCAGGGAGCACAACTTGGGGCATCGCCGGTCTTCACTTCACACCCTCAAAACCGACTTTCGTGCTTATGGAACTGGCGTGCAAACCCATGTATTTCCTGACTGAATGGACATATAGAGCAAGCGCGACCATCGGTATCTTAAGTGGTATTATGTCGCCCGTTAGTTGTCCTCAAGTTAATGGCACGGTGCTTTCATTCAGGCGTTATCTGCTGAAGTTCGCAAACATCCGGGGCACCCGACCATGTTGAAACCATTGCCATATTTGACAGCATTTTCAGACAGAGACCCGCCAGGCTTCGGCCGGTCTGCCCGCAGCGAACATTCATTGGCTCCATCCGCTATGTACGCCAGCCTCAAGTCAATTACCCAATGGCCCCCTTCGCGGGAGAATGCGCGTCGGTTCACGCTGATATTGTCAGTCGCGGCCGCACTGGGCAGTTTGATGACCTATGGTTTTTCAACTTCCTTCAGTTTGGGTCTGCTGCTACTGCAAATCGCGGCGACTGCCTGTGTCTGGGTGCAATATCGGCTGTCGCGCAAATCAATCAAGTTTCAGCCGCAGGAACTCGCCGACCGTCTGCTGCAAGTCCAGGAAAACGAACGCCATCGCCTCAGCCGCGAACTGCACGACGATATCGGCCAGTTGCTGACGGCGGCGAAACTGCAGAGTGAGTGGCTCAAGCGTCGCCTGCCCCCCGACTCGCAGGAACAATGCTCGGTGTTATGCGACACCCTCGAAGAAACCCTGAACAAGGTGCGCGACGTTTCGGCCATTCTCAATCCGCGCCAGTTGACCAGTCTGGGACTCGAGGCCAGCCTGCGTGCGCATCTGCTCAAGGCCCTGGCCAACACCAGCGTGCAATGGAGCCTCGATTGTCAGCAGCGCCTCAATGGCATTCCAGAAGAGATGGCCGTCGCCGCCTTTCGCATCACCCAGGAAGCGGTGACCAATATTCTTCGTCATGCACAGGCGAAAAATCTGGTGGTACGCTTGCAGCGCCTGCCCGAGGGTCTGACATTATTGATCAGTGATGACGGCGCGGGATTTGCGCCGGCGACCGATCCGGGTCGCGAAGGACAACGCGGCATGGCCGGGATGGCCGAACGAATCGAGCAACTGGGTGGCACCCTGAGCGTCGTCAGCGAGCCGGGCAGAGGCACCCAGATCGAAGCACTTTTCCCGTGGGCGCCGCGCGCACTCGAACGGGCCAGTACGAATAAGGTTATGCGTTGACTTGCAATTTACTTCTGGTGGATGACCACTCGCTGATCAGGGCCGGCGTGCGCGCTCTGGTGCTGGATATTCCCGGTTACGCGGTGATTGGCGAGGCCAATGATGGTTCGCAATTGCTCGAGATGGTCGAGCAACTTAATCCCGATATCATCTTGCTGGATATCTCCATGAAGGAAACCGGGGGGCTGGAAGCACTGCAACGCCTCAAGCGCGTACGACCGCAGAGCAAGGTGCTGATTCTGTCGATGCACACCGATCCGGCGCTGATCATGCAGGCACTCGAGTCCGGCGCCTACGGTTACCTGCTCAAGGACACCACCGCCACCGAGCTGGAACACGCCCTGGAAGCCTTGCGCAACAACGAGCGCTACTTGAGCCCGGCCATCGCCCATACCGTGATCAATCAGGCACTGACCCGCAATCAGAACCAGCAGCCGGATATTGCCGACGCGCACAACCTGACGGCGCGCCAACTGGAAATCCTGCGCCTGATCGTGCGTGGCAAGTCCACCCGCGAGATTGCCAACGGCCTGGGCTTGAGCATCAAAACGGTCGAAACCCACCGCTCCCAGATCATGAAGCGCCTGCAGATCTTCGACGTGGCGGGCCTCGTGCTGTTTGCCGTGCGCGAACAGATCATCAGCCTTGACGACTGATCGCTTCGGTACTGCTCAACAAGGGTGAATGTTCCGGCAAATGCACGCGCAATGCCGCCGGACGCACTTCAAAGCGCAGGCTGTTGCACTCCAGCGGTTCGCCGTCGAGATTCATGCACAGCCCCTCGGCCACCTTGATTTCAACCCAGGGCAAACGGGTTCGCACGAACAGATTATCCAGCCCGAAACCTTCGCTCAGCAGTGATTTCAAAGTCCCCACCAGCTCCTGTGGTGCCGGCAGGATGCTGATATCGAGCAGTCCATCATCGGCCAGCGCCTGCGGGCACAACACATGTCCGCCGCCGGCCTGACGGCCATTGCCAATGCCCAGCGCCAACAGCTCGCCGCTCCAGTGAAAATCCGGCCCCTGCAGTTCGCCATAGGCAGCATGCAACTCGCTGAAGCGCGACAATCCAGTGAATAGATAAGCTGCGCCGCCGAGGACTTTCTTCAAATCTTCAGACGTGTTGGCCGTGACCTGACTGCCGAACCCACCGGTGGCCATGTTGAGAAAAATCTGCCCGCCCACCTCGCCCACGTCAATATCGTGCGCCGGCACATCGAGCAATTCCAATGCTTCGGCAGGCTCCAGCGGCACCCCGGCGGCGCGGGAAAAGTCGTTGGCGGTGCCCAGGGGCAAAAGCACCAGACTGGCCTTGCCCGGATGCGCCGCGAGCGCTTCGGCAATATCGCGCAAGGTGCCATCGCCGCCACCGGCAATGATCGTGGTGTAGCCGTCCGCTAACGCCTGTTCTACCCAGCGCTGTGCATCTCCGGCTTCCCAGGTCAGGCGCACGGCCAGCTCCCAGCCCTGCTTGCGCTTGTCCTCGACGGCAGTGCGAACCGCCTCGTTGAGAGCCTGTTTGCCATGCAGAATCAACAGCGCCCGGCGCTCGTTCATTGCGTTACTCCCCAGAATCGAATCGATTGAAACATCTTGACCACTGCGGCACGCAAAAAAGCCCCGCCCTCCCTAATTAAATCTGCCTTGCGCTGCGGGCGTCCTACACGACGGTACTTTTTCTTACAAAACATGCGGAATCGGCTCAATTGACCCGCTTCGAGCATTGGGTCAACGTGTGCCGGCGGTATCAATCTTCAAATCCAATACACAAGGACGTGCATGTAATGAGTGGATACACCCACGAAGCTTCGGTCAATTCTGGAGCCCGAATAGCCTGCAAGCGAACATTTGAAACAGCCGGTGGATGCTTCCATGCCAAGCCATGAAGCGCGAATGCCAGTGAGCCCGGTTGGCCCCATCGTTGAAAGTCGCACGAACCACAAGTCCGACTTCAAAAACAGCGCCAGAACGACTGGAGAAGTTGATATGGAACCTCGTGTTACCGAGCTGGAAACCCATCTCAAATATCTTCGACGGGACATGGACGAAATCCGTGGTGATGTCAGAACGATCAAGCACCGGCTAGCCTATTCGGCCGGTGCCATGGCGGTGGTCCTGGGACTGCTGGGCTGGGTCGCCAACAGCCGGTTCGACCAGCTCGTCACCTTGATGAGCAATTGAACCTGTGAGTCATGGCAGGCGCCGCTTGAGTCAGCGGGCGCCTGCCTTTGCAATGGCCAGGTCAGCCCAGCAGATCACTCAACGGAATGAAGCCCACCTCGTCGCCTTCACTCAACGTGCGACCTTCCAGTACTTCAACCAGACCGTCAGCCCACACGGCGCTGCGCAATACCCCGGAGCTCTGGTTGCGGTAAACAGTCGCCCGCCCTTGCTCAAGACGCCCGCGCAGGTATTCGCGCCGATTGCCGGCCACAGGCCAGGCGAAACCCGCGGGTACGCTGAATTTCAGCGGCTCGACTTCACGCACACCCTGACGTCGCAACAGATAGGGCCGGGTCAGCAGCGCAAAGGTCACCAGGGTCGAGGCCGGATTTCCCGGCAAGCCAATGACCGGCACGTTGCGAAAATGACCACAGGTCAGTGGTTTCCCGGGTTTGATTGCCAGCTTCCACAGTGCGAGTTCTCCCTCCTCGCGCAGAGCGATGCCGAGAAAATCTGCTTCGCCCACCGACACGCCACCGGTGGAAAGAATCAGATCGACATCCTGCAACTCACCGAGCCGAGCGCGGGTAGTGGCGAGGTCATCCGGAAGAATGCCGGCATCGATCACCTCGCAGCCAAGCCGTTGCAGCCAACTGCAAAGCAGCACCCGGTTGCTGTTGTAGATCTGCCCCGGCCCAAGCGTCTGACCTGGTTCCACCAGCTCGTCGCCAGTGGAAATCACCGCCACGCGAACCTTGCGCACCACCTTCAGCGCGGCACAGCCCAGCGACGCAGCAAGCCCTTGCTCGATCGGGCCCAGCCGGGTTCCGGCCGGCAGGATCAGCTCACCGATGGTAGTTTCCTGCCCTTGCGGCCGAATGTTCTGCCCGGCCTTCATGGGTTCGAGGAACTGCACTTTGCCGTCGGCCTCGACCGCAGCGTTCTCCTGCATTTCCACGCAGTCGGCGCCCGCCGGTACCGGCGCGCCAGTGAAGATGCGCGCGCACGTGCCAGGCTCCAAAGGTTGCGGGGATTGGCCGGCAAACACTTTTTGACTGACCGGCAGCGGCTGCCCATTCCATTGGCCTAGGTTGAGCGCGTAACCATCCATGGCGGAGTTCGGCCAAGGTGGCAGATCCAGCGTGGAAAACAGATCTTCGCTCAGCACTCTCCCCTGGACCTGCGCCAGCGGCAGATGCTCATGCTCGACGATGGGTGCGGCCTCGGCCATTTCCAGCAAACGTGCCAGCGCCACTTCGACCGGCATCAAGGCTCCGGTCTTGCCCGGCTTAGCCACGGGTTTCACACGGCGCCGCCTGCTTCAGATGCGTGACGAAATTGCACGGACGGTGGCGGGCGTCCAGCTGCTCACCGAGAATGCCGTCCCAACCGGTGCGCACCGCATTGGTCGAACCCGGCAGGCAGCACACCAGCGTGCCATTGGCCAGACCGGCCAGCGCGCGTGATTGCACGGTCGAAGTGCCGATATCGGCGACCGAGATCTGCCGGAACAATTCGCCAAAGCCGTCGACCTGTTTGTCGAGCAGGCAGGCAACCGCTTCCGGCGTGCTGTCGCGACCGGTAAAGCCCGTTCCGCCGGTGATCAGCACCACCTGCACGACATCGTCGGCGATCCAGTTGGCGACTTGCGCCCGAATTTTGTAAAGATCATCTTTGAGCAACACGCGTTGCGCCAGGTTATGCCCCGCCGCCGTCAAGCGGTCGACGAATACCTGGCCGGAAGTGTCGGTTTCCAGAGTTCGGGTATCACTGACAGTCAGCACCGCAATATTGAGCGGCACAAAAGGTACATCAGCCTTGGCTTTCATAGGCTCTTCCAGTTGTAGGAGAAACAGCCCGGTGTTATATCACAGCGCCCCCTTTTTTCGCCGCCCCTGTGGAGGGATGCAATGACCGTCAACACCCGACTACCCGCTTGTTCCATCCTGCTATTGGCAGGCGGACGCGGCCAGCGCATGGGCGGCCAGGACAAGGGATTGGTGGAATGGCTGGGCGAGCCGATGATCGCGCATCTGCAGCGCAAGGTCCGTGCAATGACTGACGACCTGATTATTTCCTGCAACCGCAACCGCGAGCGCTACGCGCCGTTTGCCGATCAACTGGTTGCCGACGATGAAGGCGATTTCCCCGGGCCACTGGCCGGGATTCGTGCCGGCCTGAAAGCCGCACACCATTCGCACTTGCTGGTACTGCCCTGCGATGTTCCACGCATCGACACGGCATTGCTGCAGAGCATGCGTGAGACGGCGCAGCTGAATTCTGAAAAACCTTTAATGTTGCGTCATGGCGAACACTGGGAACCGTTGCTTTGCGTGATCCCGCTGAGCCTTTCGGCGGCCTTCGAAGAGGCCTGGAACGCCGGTGAACGCAGCCCAGGCCGGGTGATGCGCAGTCTCGGCGCGACGGCTCTGCAATGCCCGGACAACGACCCGCGTCTGGCCAACCTCAACACCCCCGAACTGTTAAACGCTTACAACACTGTGTCAGACTGACACCATTCAAGGAACTCTCACGCCTTGTATACGTCTCAAGCTCAGTAACCAAAAGAATTCCCATTCGGAGACACACTCATGACTCAACGGACCCTCGCCACTTTCATGCTCGCACTGGGCCTGGCTACCCTCGCCGGTTGCTCCTCGCCTACAGTGATCACCTTGAATGACGGTCGCGAAATCCAGGCCGTCGACACCCCGAAATACGATGACGATTCGGGCTTCTACGAGTTCCAGCAGCTGGACGGCAAAGAGACCCGCATCAACAAGGATCAGGTGCGTACCGTTAAAGAACTGTAAGTTCTGGTCAACCGGATAAAAAAAAGCCCGCATTGATTGCGGGCTTTTTCATGGGCGCTCGAAATGTGCCTGCACTCTCACCATTGCAGCTTGATCCGGCTCTCAAACTCGCGCGTTTCTCCGGTCACAGGGTCAATGAATTTCAGCCCCTGCGCCAGCAGCTTCAGCGGGTTGGCGTAGTCATCCTCGACATCTTTCAACACCTGCGGATAAAACGGATCGTTGCAGATGCTCGCGCCCAATGCAGTCATGTGGACGCGCAGTTGATGTTTCTTGCCGGTCACCGGATACAACCCATAGCGCCACAGGTCGCCGTTCCTTTCCCGTACTTCCACTGCCGTTTCGGTATTGCTGACACCGGGACCCTCCTGCATGCGGAAGAACGGCTCGCCGTCGACCAGACGGCTCTTGTGTACCAAGGGAAATTCCAGATCCGGCAGTGCCGGGGCAATCGCTTCATAACGCTTGTCGATCTGCCGCGTCGGGAACAACGACTGGTAGGCCGAACGGGTCTGCGGATTGGCCGAGAAAATCACCAGCCCTGCAGTATGTCGATCGATACGGTGCAGCGGCACCAGATGAGGGTTGTCCAGACGGCGGATCAAGCGGCGCAGTAACGTTTGCTCAACGTACTCCCCGGCCGGCGTCACCGGCAGGAAGTGCGGTTTGTCCGCAACGACCAGGTGTTCATCGGCATACAGAATCGTCTCGAGCACCGGAATCGGCTTTTCGTCCGGCACTTCGCGAAAGTAATGAATGCGCAAACCTTCCTTGTAAGCCAGGTTCACGTCGATCGGCTGACCATTGCCATCCAGTACACGCCCTCGGGCAATCCGGTCCAGCCATTGCTCACGGCCAATGGCACTGAAATGCTCGCACAGACAATCGAGTACGGTCCGCCATTGACCCGGCGGCAGATAGAGCGTGCTGGCCTGAGCGTGGGCGGCAGAGAATGTTGGATTGGACATATGGAAATTCGGACCCTCAATGCGAAGTCGCATTATCCAGCACTGAGGGAAACCTACCTAGCGCAGAATACTTACGCCGGGATCGACTTGAGCGCTGCGGCCTCGGTGAATTCCTTGAGCCAGCGCAGCACGTCAACCGCCTCCCAGCGACCCGGATCGTACAAGGCATAAAGCAAGCCCTGATAGCCGACCACATCAAGCTGTTTGTGATAACCGGCACGCTGGAACAGCGCCTCGATTTCGGCGAAACAGGTGTTGAAATGCAGCTTGTTGAAAGGCGTCTTGCCCTCCGTGACCAGCCCGTCCAGGCGCAATTCAAGAACCGCCTCGCGCACCACGTCAACCGACATCCGGTTCACGCTGTTCTTCAACTGTTCGACATTGACCACGGTTCATCCCTCTGACGCGTTTACTGTATGGGCATACAGTAACCGAACGAACCGTAAAAAGCCAAGGGATGGAACCTGGTGGCGACCGGCGGAAAAGGCAGGGAATCCGGCTCAACGCAGAAACGCGACAACCTCGTCCGCGCTGAACGGCCAGTCCAGTTCCGCCCCGGTATCGATTCGGCGCAGCACTGGAATTCTCAGGCTGTAAGCCTCGTACAAGGTTTCATCTTCAGCAATATCAATCAGCTCGACCAATAGCCCATGCTCGACAAGAGGCATGAGCTCGGCTTCAGCGACTTCACAGAGATGACACCCGAGAGTGCCGAACAACTGACATTCAGGAGGCATGTGCGCGCAACCGCAAAATGAGTGGGGCTCCATTCTAGGCCTGCGCGCAAAACCCGTCGAGCCAGCACCGCCCAAAGGCTCCAGCGCCGAATCAACGCAACGCTGGCAAAACCCTGACGCACATCAGTTCGCAGAAAAGCCGATTGCGCGATGCTTGCGGTCTTTTTGCTTCTACGCTTGAAAAGCCTGAAGCCGCCGCCGGAGTGTCCAGTGTTCGCCAATCTGTTGATCATCCTCGCCTCGTCCCTCGTGGTGATCGCCCTGTTTCGACGGCTGCGATTGCCGCCAGTGCTGGGCTATCTGTGCGTCGGACTGCTGGTCGGGCCGAGTGCGTTCGATTGGGTCAACGAGAGCGAACACCTGCCGGATGTAGCCGAGTTGGGCGTGGTGTTTTTGTTGTTTTCGCTGGGTCTGGAGTTTTCCCTGTCGAAGATGATTGCCCTGCGCCAGGTCGTGTTTCGCCTTGGCAGTCAGCAAGTACTGATCAGCACCGCGTTGCTCGGACTGCTGTTGATACTGCTGGGCATGCCAGTCACACCTGCGCTGCTGCTCGGCGCCGGGCTTTCGCTGTCGTCGACGGCAATCGTCACCAAAGAGTTGGGCAGCCTCGGCGAAGTGTTCAGCAGCCATGGGCAGAATGCGGTGGGGGTTTTGCTGTTTCAGGATGTCGTGGCGGTGTTGCTGCTGACCCTGATCCCGGTGTTCGCCGGCAGCAGCGAGCAAGCCTGGTACTGGGCGTTGCCGCTGACACTGGGGAAAACCGTGGTGCTGTTCGTCGGCCTGTTGCTGGCCAGTCGCTGGTTGCTGCCGCGGCTGTTTCACGAAGTCGCGGCCTCGCGCTCGGCAGAGTTATTTGTGTTGCTGGCGCTGGTGATCGTGCTGTTGACTGCCTGGCTGACCCACCTGCTGGGCCTGTCCCCTGCCCTTGGCGCCTTTCTCGCTGGGATGTTGCTCGGTGAAAGCCATTACCGCCACCAGATCGAGGCCGATATCCGGCCCTTTCGCGACATCCTGCTCGGGGTGTTTTTCGTCAGCATCGGCATGCTGATCGACCTGCAATTGTTTCTCAGCCACAGCCTGGCGATCCTCGGCCTCACCGTCGGCTTGATGGTGATCAAGGGCATCGTCGTGGCCTTGCTGGTGAAATGGCGCGGCAGCGACAGCGAAACCGCTTGGCGCAGCGGTTTGGCGCTGGCCCAGGGCGGCGAGTTCTGCTTTGCACTGATGGCGCAGATGCAACAGAACCGCATGCTGCCCGAGGGCTTGGGCGACCTGCTGCTGGCGGCGACATTCTGCTCGATGCTGCTGACCCCGCTGTTGCTGCGTGCAGCGCCACGCATCGCCGCAGCTCTGCATCGCAAACCCAATCAGGAAGCGCAGATCGAAGAAATCAGCGCGCTCAATGCCGACCTCAACCAACACGTAGTGATTTGCGGCTACGGCCGTGTCGGCCAATCGATCGGGCGGTTCATGAGCAATGCCAGACAACCTTACATCGCCCTGGACAACGACCCGGTGCGCGTACAGGAAGCCACCCATGGCGAAAGTGACGTGCATTATGGCGACTCGGCGCGTGGCGACCTGCTGACCGCCGTCGGCCTGCTACGTGCGCGACTGTTGGTGATCGCCGTGGATCAGAGCGATGTCGCCCTGCGCATCCTCAAGGAAGCCCGGCGGCTGAATGCCCATGTGCCGATTCTGGTGCGCACCCGCGACGACAGCCAGTGGGCCGAACTGAAAGCCGCCGGCGCCACTGAAGTGGTGCCGGAGCTGTTGGAGTCAAGCCTGATGCTCGCCTCTCACGCGTTGATCATGCTCGGATTGCCCGCGCATAAAGTGCAGGAACAAGTCGATCAGGTGCGCATCGACCGCTATCGCCTGCTGCATGGTTTTTATCCCGGTTCCGACGATGCCGAGACTTAATCCTGGCTCACCGCGCCGATCTTGTGCAGCGACAGGTCGGCACCGTAATACTCTTGTTCCTGGCTCAGGCGCAGACCATGCAATGCCTTGATCATGCCGTAGACGACGAAGCCGCCGACCAGCGCCACCGCGACGCCGAGCCCCGTGCCGATCAACTGGCTGATCAGGCTGACACCGCCGATACCGCCGAGCGCGGTCTGGCCGAAAATCCCGCAGGCGATGCCACCCCACACGCCGCACAAGCCGTGCAATGGCCATACACCCAGCACATCGTCGATGCGCCACTTCACCTGAGCGGCGGTAAAGCACCAGACAAACAGTGCGCCGGCGATCGCCCCGGTCAGCAGCGCGCCAACCGGATGCATCAGATCGGAACCGGCACAGACCGCCACCAACCCGGCCAGCGGGCCGTTGTGCAGAAAGCCTGGGTCATTGCGCCCGACGATCAACGCCGCCACTGTGCCGCCAACCATCGCCATCAGCGAGTTGACCGCGACCAGGCCACTGACGCCCTGCAGCGTCTGCGCACTCATCACGTTGAAGCCGAACCAGCCGACAATCAGAATCCACGAGCCCAATGCCAGAAACGGAATGCTCGACGGTGCGAACGCCACCAGACGCCCATCGCGGTAGCGGCCATTGCGCGGACCGAGCAGCAACACGGCCGCCAGCGCCAGCCAGCCACCCATGGCATGCACCACCACGGAACCGGCAAAGTCATGGAACGCGGCGCCGAACTGCGCCGTCAGCCAGGCTTGCAGGCCGTAGTTGCCGTTCCAGATCATGCCTTCGAAGAACGGATAAATGAACGCGACGATCAGCGCCGTGGCGCACAACTGCGGAACGAAACGTGCGCGCTCGGCGATACCGCCGGAAATGATCGCCGGGATCGCCGCAGCAAACGTCAGCAGGAAGAAAAACTTCACCAGTCCGTAACCGTGATCGGCGCTCAGCACCGCTGCCGGTTGCATGAACGTCACACCGTAAGAGATCCAATAGCCTATAAAGAAATAGGCCAACGTGGAGACGGCGAAATCGCTGAGGATCTTCGCCAGCGCGTTGACCTGGTTTTTCTGCCGGACCGTTCCGACCTCCAGAAAGGCGAAACCGGCGTGCATCGCCAGTACCATGACGGCACCGATCAGAATGAACAAGGTATTGGAACTGTGAACCAGCGTGTCCACAGCGCTTTGCAGATTTTCCATAAGCAGGCAGACCTAACGGCAGAAAAGGCACCAAAGCGGCTCATGCGCACAATTCATGCACCAAGTTGCAACCAGACAGGCACCGAATGGGATCTTCAGCGAACTGCTTTGGCGCATCAGGTCGATGTGCTGACACGAACCGCGATCATTCGGAACAAGGTTTCCCGGGGCGTACGCCCGGCAACAGCGCACAATGCCCGGGCGACGCACCACAACACAGCAATTGTCGTACCAGTCATTTCTACTGAACCTTCGCGCAAGGCTCATACTCGAACGCTTCAGACGTCACTACGGAGATCCACCCCATGGCCAGCATCAAGGCAAAGACTGCTCAAGACATCCTGATGAACGACTTCCAGACCCTGGTCGCCGACACCGAGCGTTTGCTCGAGCACACCGCCACCCTGGCCGGTGATCAGGCCGATGAGCTGCGTGCGCAGATCCACGACAGCCTGTTGCGTGCCCGCGAAACCCTGAAACTGACCGAAGACAGTCTGCGCGAACGCGGTCAGGCTGCGGTGACCGCCACTGAGGAATACGTGTCGGCCAACCCATGGCAGTCGGTCGGTATTGCCGCTGGCGTGGGCTTTCTGATTGGCCTGCTGGCCACTCGGCGCTGATCATGTCGATCGGTGAATCCGGCCCGACTGCGGGCACCGCCTCTTCCACGCGACGCCTGGGCGCCGCCGTTCTGGGTCTGCTGCACAGTCATGTCGAATTGTTCGGCATCGAATTGCAGGAGCAGAAATCCCGCACTGTCAGCCTGTTGCTGTTCGCCGGGCTGGCGCTGGTCTTTGCCCTGTTGCTGCTGGTGGGGTTATCGACGCTGGTGATGATTCTGTTCTGGGATACGTATCGCCTGGCCGCCATCATCGGGCTGTGCGTTTTTTACACCCTGGCCTCGATCTTCTGCGGACTGCGCCTCAAGGCGGCCATCTTCGATGAGTCCTCGCCTTTCCACGGCACGCTCGAAGAGCTGGCCAACGACCGGGAGCGCCTGCTGCCATGAGCCATCCTCAATTGCCGCATAACAGCTCACGCCGAGAAATGCGCAAGGCGCTGATTCGCCTGCGCATGGAAATGCATCGCCAGGAAATCCGCCATGAGGCCGGGCAGGTTCTGCAGCCTTTGCAGCGCGTGCGCGGCATGACGCAGGGTCTGCACAGCGGCTTCGGTATCAAACACGCGCCATTGTGGGGCGTGGCTGCCGTTACGCTGCTGGGCTTTCTCACCGGCAAAGGCGCGAAAAGCGGCGGCGCCGGTGGGGTCAGCCGCTTGATCCGGCTCGGCACCACGCTGGGGCCGCTGATCAAACTGGTCATGCAGAGTTCGGCTAAACGTTGAAGTGATCCATCTGGCTACATTCTTGCACTGACGGCGGGATGAACCTGTTATCCGCAGGTTCAATCCCGCACGCCTACGCGGCCATCGGGGTTCATCAAAACAAGAACCAAGGAGGCCCCGTGATCGACGGGCAACCGCTCGCCTGCTTTCAACCGTTCATCGATACCGCCACCGGACTGATTGCAGGCGTCGAAGCGCTGGGCCGCCTGCGCCAGGCTGACGGCCAACTGGCTTCGGTCGGTCCGTTGTTCGCCGATCCGCGTACGCCCGCGATTGCCCTGCGCCGCCTCGACCGACAGATCCGTGACAACGCTTTGAGCCGCCTGCACGAAGCGCCATCCGACTGGTTTCTCAGCCTGAACATGTCGCCGCGCTGGATCAGCCGCCTGCGCGCCGGCCAAGCGTTGCCCAGCCTCGGGCAACTGGCACGACACGCGGTCGACCCGCAGCGCATCGTCTTCGAAATCACCGAACTGGGCGGCGATGATCAGCGCCTGGCCGAGGTGGTCGCGCGTTATCGCGAGGCTGGTGCCAGAATCGCTATCGACGACTTCGGCGCCGGGTATTCCCAGCTCGATCGGGTGCTGGCATTGCAACCGGACATTCTCAAACTCGACATGCGCCTGTTTCAGGCCGCAGCCTTGGGAGGGCCGAGCAGTGACGTGGTCAAGGCGCTGGCGCAAATGGCCGAGAAGACCGGCTGCTGGATCATTGCCGAAGGTGTCGAAACCGAAGCGCAGCTCAATTTTGCGCTGGAATGCGGGTCGCGCTACGTGCAGGGTTTTCTCTTCGCACGGGCGCAAGAGGCGTTCTTCCCCACTGATGCGTTTGTGCAGCGGTTCGCCGAACTGCGTCAGCGCTATGTGCGGCAGAAACTCGCCGAGCGCGGGCGGCTGATGCAGATGCGCCAGCAACTGGCCGAACTGATGTCGATCCTGCAAAGCTGGGCGCAGGCCCACGCACCATTGAGCGCGCTGCCACAACTGGACGCCTTCCCGTGGCTGCTGCGCTTTTATCAGTGCGATCGCCATGGCACGCAACTGACGCCGAATCTGGAGTGGCGCCAGCATCGCTGGGTCGCCGACAACCGATACCTGGGCCACAACTGGTCGTGGCGCCCGTACTTCTACCATCTGCTCGCCGAAGGCTGGGAGGAACGCCGTTTGACCCTGTCCAGCACTTACCGCGATGCCACCAGCAACCAGTATTGCCTCACCGCCGGGCAGTTTTTCGACAACGGCGAGCGCTTGTTGCTGATCGACATCGACGCTGCCGGCTTGTAGTTCCGCTTGCAGGAGCGTACGCGAACCGGGAAGCTAACGGCCAATATTCGAGTTTTCCTGACGGAGAGAAACAGCCTTGGATTGGCACACCCTGCTCAACCGCGAACGTCTCGGCAAGCCGCTGCACAGCCCGCAAGAACTCGGCCGCAGCCCTTTTCACAAAGACCATGACCGGATCATCTTCTCCGGCGCCTTCCGCCGCCTCGGGCGCAAGACCCAAGTGCACCCGGTCACCAGCAACGACCACATTCACACGCGCCTGACCCACTCGCTGGAAGTCAGCTGCGTCGGCCGCTCGCTGGGCATGCGCGTCGGTGAAACCCTGCGCAGCGCGCTACCCGAATGGTGCGACCCGGCCGACCTCGGCATGGTCGTGCAATCGGCGTGTCTGGCCCACGACATCGGCAACCCGCCTTTCGGCCATTCCGGTGAAGACGCCATCCGCCACTGGTTCCAGCAGGCCGCCGGTCGCGGCTGGCTCGACGGCATGAGCGAAGCCGAACGCGGCGACTTCCTTAACTTTGAAGGCAATGCCCAAGGCTTCCGCGTCCTTACGCAACTGGAATACCACCAGTTCGACGGCGGCACCCGCCTGACCTACGCGACCCTCGGCACCTACCTGAAATACCCTTGGACTGCACGCCACGCCGACTCGCTGGGCTATAAGAAACACAAATTTGGCTGCTACCAGAGCGAACTGCCCCTGCTTGAGCAGATCGCCCACAAACTCGGCCTGCCGCAAATCGAAGATCAACGTTGGGCGCGCCATCCATTGGTGTATTTGATGGAAGCCGCCGATGACATCTGCTACGCGCTGATCGATCTCGAAGACGGCCTCGAAATGGAGCTGCTGGAATACGCCGAAGTCGAAGCGCTGCTGCTCGGCCTGGTCGGCGATGACCTGCCGGAAACCTATCGTCTGCTCGGACCGCAAGACTCGCGTCGACGCAAACTGGCAATCCTGCGCGGCAAAGCCATCGAGCACCTGACCAACGCCGCCGCACGCGCCTTCGTCGAACAGCAGGACGCACTGCTCGCCGGCACCCTGCATGGCGACCTGGTCGAACACATGCACGGTCCGGCCAAACGCTGCGTACTGAACGCCAAAGACATCGCACGCAAGAAAATCTTCCAGGACAAACGCAAGACCCTGCACGAAATCGGCGCCTACACCACCCTGGAAATCCTCCTCAACTCCTTCTGCGGCGCCGCACTGGAACAACACAACGGCCGCACCCCGTCCTTCAAGAGCCGACGCATCCTCGACCTGCTCGGCAGCAACGCCCCCGACCCGCAAGGCTCGCTACACACCTCATTCCTGCGCATGATCGACTTCATCGCCGGCATGACCGACAGCTATGCCAGCGACATGGCCCTGGAAATGACCGGACGCTCCAGCCACTGAGGCCTGCATGTTCCGGCAACATCAAAAGCCCCTCACCCTAGCCCTCTCCCGGAGGGAGAGGGGACTGATCGTGGTGGATGCGAGAGTTACGCCGACTTGGGATACCGAGTCGTACCCAAATTTTGAACGGCCCACAAATCGGCTCCCTCTCCCTCGGAGGGAGAGGGGACTGATCGTGGTGGATGCGATAGATGCGCCAACGCGCGATACCGAGTCGAATACAGCACTTGAAAAGCACACAGATCGGCTCCCTCTCCAGGGGGAGAGGGTTGGGGTGAGGGGCAGCCACACCAAAAATCCAAAGCCAACCACCCGCTTCTAACCACTCAACAATGAGCGTTAGCTCGCGTGCTCTTGATCTTGATCTTGATCTTGCCTAACCAGCGACATCGGAAGGCTGAGTGGAGGGATCGATCCGGGCGTGGGAGCGCAGCGACCGTACGACGAAGTCGTACACAGCGGAA
>NZ_JBUDGD010000025.1:0-70818 GCF_055484735.1 Pseudomonas sp. 15C
TTTCGCCAGTAACGGTCGTGCCTGGTTACTGGCGATTTTCTTCGGACTAGGGACTGCGTCCTACACCTGTGTGCTCGCCTGGCTCGCTCCGTACTACGTTGAACAAGGCTGGAGCGAAGAAAATGCCGGGCTGGTTTTGGGTTTTCTGACAGCGATGGAGGTCATTTCCGGCCTGCTCGTTCCCGCTATCGCCAACCGCAGCCGCGATCGACGCGCAATCCTGGTGGCCTTGCTGGCGCTGATCATTGCCGGGTTCTGCGGACTGGTCCTCAGTCCGCAGCATTTGAGCCTGCTCTGGCCGTGCCTGCTGGGTCTGGGCATCGGTGGCTTGTTTCCGATGAGCCTGATCGTCGCGCTCGATCACCTCGACGACCCGCAGCGAGCCGGTGGCCTGACGGCGTTCGTGCAGGGCATTGGATATCTGATTGCCGGGCTCTCGCCAATGCTGGCCGGGTTGATCCGCGACCGCCTGGGCAGCTTCGAATGGGCGTGGTGGTCGCTGACGGCAGTCATGGCGCTGATGCTGCTGATGGTGTTGCGCTTCGACCCGCGGCACTACCGCCGACACTTTTCAGCAGCGAGCTGAAGGCCTCTGGCCAGCTTTATCCGCTTTGATCGATAACGTCGTGTTGCTAAAAGTTTCTGTCCCACATGTGACCGTGAAATGTCTTACAGGGCTTTCTCCTGGCACCATCGTTCCGCTAGGATCGTTCGCACACGTTTGCGCGGTTTCAGCGCAAGGAGCACAGCGAGACAGAACGGATGCTGAACAGTAACTTGCTTCGAAAGCTCGACATGCAGGACCTCATGGTATTTGTCGCCGTGTATGAGCAGAGCAGCGTCACCGATGTGTCGGAAACCCTGTTCGTCAGCCAGTCCACCGTCAGTTACTGCCTGAAAAAACTGCGCACCAGTTTTGAAGACGAACTGTTCATCAACACCCGCACCGGCATGCGCCCGACCTACAAGGCCAGCAGCATGTACGGCCATGTGCAGAAGATCATCGAAAGCATCAACCTCTGTCATGCCGGCGCCCCGACGTTCGACCCGAGCCAGCAAGCCGTCACCTTCAACATCTGCGCGCCGGAATATTTCGAGCAACTGATCCTGCCGCGGCTGTTGAAGCGCTTCGACTTCGACGATTTGCCGGTGATGGTCAACATGCACAAATTCGAGACCGACGTCCCGGCAGAGGAACTGCGAGACGGCAGCCTCGATCTGGTGATCAGCTTCGGCCCCAACTTCCATCGCCAGCACAACGACCTGAAATCACGCCTGCTGCTGGAAGATGATCTGGTTTGCGTGTTCGACAAACGCGCTACACCGCTGGAACCGCGCTTGAGCCTGCAAGCCTTCACCGAGCGCCGCCACGTTTTCCCGACCCCCTGGACTTCATCCACCAACATGGTCGATGGCTGGCTGGCGCGGCAGGCGCAGAAACGCCAGATCGTCGCGCGCTCGAACAGCTACAGCGCGGCGTTGAAGATGATTACCGGCACCGATTTCATCCTCACCCTGCCCCGCCGTATCCAGCGCCTACTGACCAACGAGGCAGTGTTCAATCACTGCGAGGCGCCGAACGGCTTGCCCGGCTTCACCCTCGACATGCAGTGGTGCCAGAGCGTCGATCAGGACAGCGCCAACGTCTGGCTGCGCGAGCAGGTGGTCAACGTGTGCAGCGAACTCGATGCAAGCTGAGTCCTACACGCCCACCACAGCTTTGCTGTAGGACTCGCGATCGATGTCGAGCAGTTCGACGCACAATTGCACTTCGACACCGGCCGGCCATTCGCAGATGTCCTGCAACGCCGCCAGCAGACTTTGCGACAACTGCTTCTTGATCTCCGGCGAACGCCCACTGAGCAATGCCAGTTTGACGTGAACGAAAGCACGCTCGGCGAGCGCGGTACCGACCTTGAATGTCGCGACCTTGACCGCACGGCCCTTGATATCGAACTCGGCAGCAAACTGACCGGAGCCCACCAAAGTGTTGTTGAGCCGGATCAATGCAACATCGGCGTTCAGCGGCAGGTTGGCGGTGTATTCCATGTGCAGATGGGGCATTGAAAGTCTCCGGTCAGTGGGGCGTAGGGCGGTACATATACCACAGTCGCACCCAGGCTTTTTGTAGGAGTGAGCCTGCTCGCGATAGCGGTGTGTCAGGCAACACTTATGCTGAATGACACACCGCAATCGCGAGCAGGCTCACTCGTAAAGGGATATGTTTATCAGAGCGGGTTTTGTGGCCGTTCGCTCATGAAGGCTTCCAGCCGCGAACGCAACCAGCGCTCGGCCGGATCGCTGTCGACGTGGCTGAGCCAGACCATCGACAGGTCCAGCATCGGCGTCTTGAACGGAAACGGTTCCTGGAACAGCAATCCAGACGCAGCCATCGCCGCCGCAGTGTAATCCGGCAGGCTGGCGATCAGGTCCGTGCCGGCCAGCAGCGCCGGCAACGCACTGTATTGCGGCACCGACAATACGACCTGGCGCGTGCGACCCAGCTCCGCCAGCCACTCATCGGCGTAGCCACTGACATTGGCCGTGTGCGAAACCAGTACATGCGGACGCGCGCAATATTCATCCAGAGTCAGCGGTGTATCGCTGGCGTCGGCGCGCAGAATGCTCGGCTGAATGTGCCGCAGCAATTTGCGCTTGGCATTGGCTGGCAGGCCGCGGGTCTGGCTGATGCCAACGGTGATATCGCCCGCCGCGAGCAGATCGGGAATCCGCCAGTAATCGGCATGTTGCACCACAAACACCACGTTCGGCGCTTCCTGGCGCAGCGCGCGCAACAGCGGTGGCAGCAGGCCGAACTCGACGTCATCGGACAGGCCGATGCGAAAGGTCATGGTGCTCACGGCCGGGTCAAAATCGCGGGTCAGGCTCAGCGCCACCGACAGCGAATCCAGCGCCGGTTTCAAATGACGAAAGATATCTTCGGCGCGGGCCGTCGGTTCCATGCGGTGGCCGACGCGGATGAACAGCGGGTCGTTGAGCATCGTGCGCAGGCGGTTGAGTGCCGAACTGATGGTCGGCTGGCCGAGAAACAGTTTTTCCGCCGCCCGGGTCACGTTGCGTTCGAGCATCAAGGTCTCGAACACCACCATGAGGTTGATATCGGCCTTGCGAAGTTCATTGCGGTTCATCCCTTGCCCCCTGCTCCCCGGAATGCGGGCAGTGTAGAAAGACGCCGAGCCCGACGTCCATCAACGTTTGCGCAGTTACCGCAGATTCAACGAACGCTCAGCGATTTCAGGCCCAGCCCCATCACGCGCGCGTCATCGTTCAAGCCGAGCTTTCGCGGGCTGGTCGCATCCGGCAAGTGGATTTGCAGGATTAACGGCTGGCCGTCCTTCACCTTGTCCTGGACCACCGCGCTGAGCGGAATTTCCAACACGTTGTCTTGCACCTGAGTCAGGCGCGTCGACAAGGCCTCGACCCCGTCGATGCTGACGATCACCCGTTGAGTCAACCGGGGCGGCATGACGAACGCCAGCACGTCCATGACGATCGCAGTACTCTGTGGCGCGACACGCACAGCGATTTGCGCCTCCTGCCCTTCACTCCAGGTCCCCCAGCTTTCCGGCGCGGCCCAGCCGTTGAGCAACTGTCGGCTCTTGCGATTGAACAGTTGCACCAGTCCCGGTTGGCTCAAGGGCAGCGCCGACATCGAGCGCCCCTCATCGACCATTGGCAGGCATTGCTCGCAACGCTTCCAGCCCGGTGCCAGCACGACAAAGTCGTCGACGCGGGTCAGCAGGTCGGTCTCGCTGCGCACACTCTTCACCGCCAGATCCAGCGCGTCATCGTCGAGGATGTACAGCGAATCGGCCGCATATTCTCCGGACGTCAGCCGGCGTTGTGCATCGCGTTGAGCGTGGTCGAGTGCGTTGGGGCTCATGCGTCCCATATACACGGCATCGGTGCTCAAGCCATGCGTTGCGGCAAACCAGGCAATTGGCTGCCATTGGTCTGACTGGTTTTTCGGCATCAGGGCGCGGATGTATTTGTAGTGGGCTGCGGCGCTTTCCCAGAACGGGTCGCGCATCGGGCTGGTCCACACCGAGGACGCTGGCAACATTTTGCTCGCGCGCAGCCCCTGCCAGGCAATGCTCGTGTCGGCGATTTGCACGGCCAGCGCCACGGCGAGCAAGCCGATGGCAATGGGCGCTCGATAGCCGCGCACTACCAGATAGATCACCAGCAATACCAAGGTGTAGAAGACCGGCCAGAACATCCGTCCCGAAGCGCGGAAAATGCTCGCCAACCCCTCGATGGTTTTCGGCAGCGGATAACTGAAGGTGTATGCGCCAACGCCGATTTGATTGGACAGCGCAAACACGGTCAGCCCGACCATTGCCAACAGCAGCCATGGCCAACGCAGCAGTATCGACTTCAGCCTGATCTTGCTTCGCCACAGTGCAATCGTTGCCAACGGCAACAGCATCAACACACCGAGGCCCAGATAGTTGAAACCTTCATAGTCGCCACCACGCTTGGCGAAGCCCGGCAACACGTACGACCAGCTGTCCGCATCGAACAGGGCCAGCAGGTTCATCCGATACCAGCCGAAACCACCGCCGCCCGCCCCATCGACGATGCTGAAATAACCCGCCTGCCAGCAACACACGCTGACCAGCGCAAACACGCCACCGAACTCGATCAGCCCCCGACGCCGACTCAGCTTGCCGGCCATGACTTTACCGAACAGGTCAGCCACCCAGATCAACGCCACCATCACTAATAAATAGGCATGCACCAACGCCGTCGCGCCGAGCAAGGTCCCCCAGGCCAGGCGACGCCGCTCAAGTGCCGGATGCAAAGCCAGATACAACGCGGCGAGAATCAGAAAGTGCGCGACAAGGGAAAGATGCCCCCCGGCTCGCAGAAACATCGGCGGCGAAAACACCAATAATCCGCAACCCAACAGGCGCAGCGCGGCGTTATCGGTGATGAGGCCGAGCAGTTTCCAGCCGAACCAGGCCTGCAAGACAAAACAGGCCAGCAACCATAAGCCGAAATACTGAAACGTCTCGGGCAACCAGCCATCGACAGTTTTGAACAGTATTGCCAGTAGCGGATTGGAATCGGAAAAAATCACCGCACTGCCCAGCTCCAGTCCATAAGACGGATTGAGCCCGAGCGGAAATGTCCACGGGCCATGACGGAAATTTACCCAGCCCAGGTAATGCGTTGCCGGGTCGCCGTCCTTGAGCCAGGCGATGTTCTGCGGGTCCAGCACATGCGGGCCGATCACCAGCAAAAACGCCAGCACACCCAGCAATACAGGCAAAAGCGCGAGGGCCGGATGCTTGTTCAATTCCCTCATCGGTACGTCCAGAAGTTATGCAGCACAAACGTGAAAGCCGGAATCGTCAGCGCTACCGCTACGATGCCCAGCAAATAATGCAGCCCCGCCATTTGCGCCGCCCAGGCGACCAACATGGCGAGGAAAAATCCGCCGACCGACACCAGCAGAAACCGCAGCAGCGTTCGGCCATGTAACCGCGCCGAAAAGCTCCAGGTGGTGTTGATCACATACGACATGACCGTTGCCACGGCGAACGCCACGCCGTTGGCCAAGGGCGGCAAAGGACTGATGAAGTTGATGAACCCGATCGCGACCAACGCATGCAACGCCGTGACGAACAAACCGGTCACGGCAAAGCGCACGCCACGCTGGATAAACGCGGCTCTTTCGCTTGGGGTCACGGTTTCTGCGCCAGTACAAATACGCTCAGACCCGCCAGACGATTCATGCCCATCAGCGGCAACTCAAGGCTGCAAAGCGTCTTGAGCACGGTATTGACCAGCGGGTGGTGACGCTTGAGTTGCGAGCGCGGCGGTTGCGCCTGAGCGCCCTGCGGCAGCAAACGCAACGCTGCAGCAATCGGGAACACCGCGCCGAAATAATAGGCACCGCGCTGCATGGTCAACCCGGCATCGCGCGCCAGGGTTTCGAACTGCGCCAGGGTGTAGCGGCGCTTGTGTTCGAGAAAGTCGTCGTGACCGCTCCACAAGAACTGGAATGCCGGCACGGTCATCAGAAAGCGGCTGCCTGACGGCACTTTGTCGACGTACATCTTGAGCAGGCCGAGGTCGTCGTCGACATGTTCGAGCACGTCCATCAGCAGCACCAGATCGGCGTCGACGTGGTCGATGTCGCGGCGATAATGCACCGGTTTGCCAGCGGCAGTACCGCTGGAATCGGCAGGGTAACTGATGTCGACGCACCACGCCTCGCGCGCCAGGGTGTGGGTCAACAGGTGGTGCGAGAAGAAACCCGAGCCGGCGCCCACATCGAGAATTCGCTGGATCGGCCCGTCGCCAAGCAAGCGTCGGGTGGCCGCGGCCTTGGAGCTGTAATACCAATGCTCATCGATGCTGTCGCCGAGGATGTCGGTTTCCTTGAGATCCATGTGTCAGTCCTTGGGGTCGTAGACGCGACGCACCAGAAAAACCGGCCGGCGTTTGGATTCGATATAGGTGCGGCCCAGGTACTCACCGAGCACGCCGATGCCGATCAATTGCAAGCCGCCGAGAAACGTCACCGCAACCATCAGCGAGGCGTAACCAGGCATGTCGACGCCATGAATCAACGTGCGTAAAACAATGAAAATGGCGAAGGCAAACGATACGAGCGACACCGCCGCGCCCACATACGTCCAGACGCGCAGCGGTTCGGTGCTGAAGCTGGTGATGCCTTCAAGCGCGAAATTCCATAGCCGCCAGCCATTGAATTTGCTCTGCCCCGCCACGCGCTCGGGGCGTTCGTAATCGACGTGCGTAGTGCGAAAACCGACCCAGGCGAACAAGCCCTTCATGAAGCGCCGGGATTCGGGCAGCGTCAGCAAGGCATCGACCACGCAGCGATCCATCAGACGAAAATCGCCGACATTTTCGGGTAATGGCTGCTCAGCGATCCGGTTGTGCAGGCGATAGAACCAATGCGCCGAGGTCTGTTTGGCCCAGGTGTCGCTGCGGCGACTGACCCGATGCCCCAGCACGACTTCATAACCTTCGCGCCAACGCTCGATCATTGGCAGGATGACTTCCGGCGGATCCTGCAAATCTGCATCGATCGGCACGACAATCTGCCCGCCCGCGATCTGCAGACCGGCAGACAACGCCGCCTCTTTACCGAAGTTGCGACTCAAATCAACGATGCGCAGGCGCGGGTCCTGTCGCTGATGCCCGAGCAGACGCTCAAGGGTGGCATCGGTGCTGCCGTCATTGACGAAGACCAGCTCGAGGTCGATCAACGGTTGCCGCTGGAAGACTTCATTGATCCGCCGCAGAAAGGTGTCGAGGCTGTCCTCTTCGTTGAAAACCGGGACCACCAGCGATAACGTCACCTGCCCGGCCTGTTGCGTTCCGTGCTCAGTCAAAGGGAGTGCTCTTTTTTTATAGTGTTTGTCGGTCGCCGATCAGTTTCGACGCCATGAGCCGTCCCGTATTAAGCAGTAGCGCTTGCAGCGTTGCAACAAGCAAACAGCGGCATATCGGCCAATCCGGACGCCTATCTCCCGCTCTATTCCGCGCCCCTCGGAAACATCCGCCAACGATTGGAAACAAATGTCCGATAGCCAAAAAAACCGTCTGCGCTAGGCTTGCGACGATGCGCCACACCCACTGACGCACATCTAAATCGCATGGAGCGAACTGAATGTATTTCGAGATTTACAGGCAATCCAGAGGCACCCCCCGCACCGGCCAGGGACAATGGCGCTGGAGGCTGAGAGCAGGCAACCACGAGACCATCGCCAGCGGCGAGTCTTATGTGAACAAGGCGGATTGTCTTCACGTGATCGGGTTGATCAAGGCGGTACAGGGAGAGACGCCGGTGAAGGAGATTTGAAGCCTCGGCCTGACAGGAATTCGTTCTCGTAAAACCAGGAAGCCCTGCAGACACATAATCGTCTGCAGGGCTTTTATCCGTATCGGGTAACGGAGCGAATCCTTGCGTAATGGCAGACAAGGTCACAGGATTTTTACGGGACGACCGGTTCCCAGGCTCTCGATGACCAATGGATTGCGCCAGAAAAAAGCGAGTTCAATGCGGAGTGTCGACCGGAATCATCGTCTATCGGTTTGTATAGGTCAGATGTGCGGACGCCGCGTACGGCCGATACCGGCTTTTGTCATCCAATGAAGGCATTCACGACCGATACTGCGCGCCTGGCTCTCACTTTCGTCTATGCGTATGCGGGTCTCACCCAGTGTCGAATTAAACATCTCCTCTTGCTGCCGCCCCCCCCTTCCAATGATCAGACACAAGCAAAAGAGCTTTACTGAACTAATATTTCAGCGTTAGTGCAATTCTTGACCGAAGATCGATGTCCGAAAACGGCTTATGCAGGACCGGACAATCCGCAAACTCTTCCGGCAGGCCGCTAGCGCCGTAGCCCGTACTGAACAAGAAAGGGATGTTGCGCGCACGCAGAGTCCGAGCTGCCGGGAAAACGCGCTCTCCAGCCAGGTTTACGTCGAGAATCGCCAAATCTACATCCACCACACTTGCCGCCTGCAGAGCCTCCGCTAGTCGGGCCACGGAGGCGACCACCGTGCACTCCCATTCCTCGAGCATCTCCTCGATCAACATGGCAATGGCGCCTTCGTCTTCAACCAGAAGCACCTTTATTCCTTTGATAGAGATCATGATGAATCCCCAGCGAGTGTGAACGAGAACCGGCAGCGAACGCCCTCACGGGAGAAGTCGAGTTCAAAAGAACCGCCTAGATCACGCTCGATGCAACGCTTCATCAACCGCGAACCCAATCCTTCTCGCTCAGGCGTGAACACGGGGGGACCACCCTGTTCACGCCAGTCCAGGCTGAGTAGAGCTCCGTTCGGTTTGGGTTGCACGCTCCACCTCACCGAAAGTGTCCCCCTCTCGGTGGACATCGCTCCGTATTTAAGGGCGTTGATTGCCAGCTCATTGAGCGTCATGGTGAGGTTCAGTGCGACGCGACTGTCAACGTTGAAGGCATCACCAGTGATCACGACGCGGCCGGGCTCTTGGCCAAATATCGGCATCAACACTTCATGGGCTAGCAGATCCAGCGGGGTAAGGCCCCAATGCCGCTTAGTCAGCAGATCGTGAGCACGCGACAATGCGAGCAACCGGGCTTCGAACCGTGTGTACCCATCATTGGCATCCTTCGCGTTGCGCGCTGTTTGCGCCGCTAGGGACTGAACCGTAGTCAGCGTGTTCTTGACTCGATGATTCAGCTCGTCGATCAGGTTTTTTTGTCGGTCTTCTGCTTGCTTACGCTCGGTGATATCCACAAGCATGTTAATGGCACCGACAAGGTTTCCGTCGGCATCATGGAGGGGGGTCGGATAAGGCGTAAATGGCACACGTGTGCCATCCGGACGCTCTGCTATGGCCTCAACGCCCCGAATCGGCCGATTTTCCTTAAGAGCTACGGCCATGGGGCATTGGTCGTGAGGAAGATAGGAGCCATCGGTGTTGAACAATTTCCAGGTTACGCACCATAATTCGCCCAGTTGCGGCGTTCGCCCCGACAACTCGACTGCCGCACGGTTATAGAATGTGATGCGCCCCTCAGCGTCAGTAGTGTAGGTGGCCGCCGGCAGCGCTTCTAGTAAATTGCGCATGTGACGCTCGCTTTCTCGCAACCGGTTTTCCGTTTTTCGGGCCAGCGTCACATCCTGGATGACGCGCACACCATAGCGGAACCTGCCGTCAGGAGCCCTTACCGACGAGCTATGAATATCGAGATAAAGCGGCTGGCCATCGAGCTTCATGGCCCTTTTGCGCAACACGTAGTTGTCCAGGTTACCTGCCACCTGCCGTGCATATAACTCTCTATCCTGCTCAACACTGTCCGGATGGGTATAGTCAAAAAAGGTCATCGCCAGCAGCTGCTCGCGAGAGCGACCTAGCATGGTACAAAGGGCATCGTTCACCCGGAGCAGGCGGCCATCCTCTCCCGCCTCAGCAATTCCGATGGTCGCCGCCTCGTAGGTAGCCGCAAGCCGATCATCGCTCTCCTGGCGCTCAACTTCAGCCTCATGCACGCGCGTCACATCAACAGTGAAGCAACGTGTGTTGAAGAACTTACCGTCTTCAAATCGCCCGTTAGAGGTAATCGCGACATGTTTGATGGTGCCGTCCTTAGCCCTCAGACGCGCCGGATAACTTTTCAGGCAATCACCGCTACTGAGTTTATTGAGGATGTCTCCGATTACCGGCTCGTCAACATGAAAATCGGTGATGTGACGGCCAATGTACTCGTTCGGGGAATAACCCAGCAGCGACAACTCCGCTTTATTGGCCCGCAGGATAATGCCCTCGCCGCTGACAATATGAAGGCCGACGGCGCTGTTTTCGAAAAAGTCTTCAAGATCGGAGCCTTGGCGTCGCAGTTCTTCGGCTATTGCGTGGTGCGCCGAGACGTCCTGAAAGCAATTGATCGCACCTTGGATTTCCCCACGCTGGTCTCTAAGGGTGCGGATGTTCATGAGCGCTACAAAGCGTGATCCGTCCGGGCGCTCGATCAAAACCTCCTGGTTACGCGAATTTAGGCCTTTGATGAGGGTGGAAGCCATGGGACATTCGTCAACAGCTAATGGCGTGCCGTTTGTCGTGTAGAGCCGGTACGAGCCGCAAAAACGGTCCCCATTCTCACCTAGGGCAGGTGTTCTTCCCCACAGATTGACCGCTTCGCTGTTGAAGCTGACGAGCCATCCGTTGCGGTCACACAAGTAGATTGCCCCCGGAATGGCATCGAGCGAATGGGGCCCCCTGGTGATCAGACTCTCGTACTCAGTGGGTTGCCCACTGTCCGCGGGGAACTCGTCAACATTCAACATGCTTCTTCCTCAATGCCTGTATTCCTAAACGCGCCATCTATCGACGTCTTGGCTTTCTCTGAGAGTATCTCCTGAGGTCGTATTCCACCTCAGATAAATTTCATGAGCACAGCAAGCTTTTTCTTGGGGCAGCAAGGGACGGATCGCTACTTGTTGCGCTAGTTCAGTAATTGGCACAAAGCCCACTGCACGTTTTGACGACGTTAAGAGCGTAGCCCTGCTGGGCGGCGTGACGAGGCCACAATGAATATGATCGCCTCCAAGAGGCACTGTCGACCAAGCGAATAGCCCGTGATATCCACCATATGAATTTCCAGATTAAGAAAGCAGCCTCACCCTGTTCATCGAAAATACCACTTGGATAACCAGGCCATCGGAATGCCATTCGCGTCATGATGATCAGAACAAGCCGCCCAACGATTCTGGCGCCCAGTTCATGATCACCCGCTCACCGCTCATCTCTGCTTTGCCTTGCCGCTGGTTGGTTGGTTGGTTGGTTGGTTGGTTGGTTGGTTGTGGTGTAGCGGATGTCTAAGGTTTCGAAATGGAAACCATCGAACACAAGGCGGATATCCGGATGGTCGTTGATGCTGATCATCACCTTGCCTTTGCAGCGGCGCATGAAGTCGGCCATCCGCTTGTAGTTCTCGAACGGAAAGTCCACGCCGTAACTGGCTGTCTGCCAGTAAGGCGGGTCCATGTAGTGGAAGGTGTGGACGCGGTCGTAACGTTCAGCGCATTCAAGCCAAGGGAGATTTTCGACGTAGGTGCCGGACAGTCGTTACCAAGCGACTGAGAGGTTTTCCTCGATCCGCAGCAGGTTAATGGCTGGGGCAGTCGTCGCCGTGCCGAACGCCTGCCCCGAGACCTTGCCGGCGAAGACATGGTGCTGCAGGTAGAAGAATCGGCATATGCGGATATGAGTCCGACAAGCAGATCGCTGGTGACACTGATCGTTGCGTCTGCACATAGAAATGCGGCAATAGCTCCGCCTTCCAAAAACTGCCACAAAGGCAACCTGAGGTTTATACCACTGCCACCAGCAGCCAACGCTCTCGTGCTTCCTGCCAAACCCACATACTTAACTCCCTGATAGGCTCCAATATCTCGCGCGCGCCCTCGCCATTAGCGCAAACCCAACAGCACACTTTCGAAATTGGCTGAAGCATACACAGGCCTAGAGCACCCTCATGATGTCATTTTTTTGCCCTTAAAATGCCCTAAACGAAAGTCCGGAAACGAAAAAGCCCCCGTAATCATCAATGATTACGGGGGCTTCGTCTTGTTCAATAATGGCGGAGAGATAGGGATTCGAACCCTAGGTACCGGTGAAGGTACAACGGATTTCGAATCCGTCCCATTCGGCCACTCTGGCATCTCTCCAACGGCGCGCATCATAACAACACTTTTACCGAAAGCAAACCCTCTTTCGAAATTTTCTTCGTGCTATCAGATGCTTGCGTCGATTAAAGCGGTACACCCAGACGATTGGCGACTTCTTCGTAGGCTTCGATGACATCACCGAGGCCCTGGCGGAAGCGGTCCTTGTCCATCTTCTTCATAGTGTCCTTGTCCCACAGACGGCAGCCGTCCGGGCTGAACTCGTCGCCGAGGACGATGGAGCCGTCGCTGAACACGCCGAATTCAAGCTTGAAGTCGACCAGCAGCAGACCTGCGTCGTCGAACAGCTTGGTCAGTACTTCGTTGACCTTCAGCGACAATTCTTTCATGCGCGCCAGTTGCTCGGCGGTGCCCCAACCGAATGCCACGACGTGGGATTCGTTGATGAACGGGTCGCCCTTGGCGTCGTCCTTGAGGAACAGTTCGAAGGTGTATGGATTGAGCTTCATGCCTTCTTCGACGCCCAGACGCTTGACCAGGCTACCAGCGGCGTAGTTACGCACGACGCACTCGACCGGGATCATGTCGAGTTTTTTCACCAGGACTTCGTTGTCAGCCAGCAGTTTGTCGAATTGGGTCGGGATGCCGGCCGCTTCGAGTTTCTGCATGATGAAGGCGTTGAACTTGTTGTTGACCATGCCTTTGCGGTCGAGTTGCTCGATGCGCTTGCCGTCGAACGCCGAGGTGTCGTTGCGAAACAGCAGGATCAAGCGGTCAGCGTCGTCGGTCTTGTAAACCGATTTGGCTTTGCCGCGGTAGAGTTCTTCACGTTTTTCCATGATGGGCTCCGCTTGCTAAGTAGGTGGGCTAGGCGATGTGGCGCCAGTCGAGCCCTGAATCTTGATCGGCCAGTTGCAGCCAGTCCGGGTCGCACCCGAGGGTGTCGACAAAACATTGCCGGGCCAGCTGCGGCAGGTTGTTCTTGCTGCTCAGATGGGCCAGGACCAGGTGTTGCAAGCCCTGCCAGCCCAACTCGGCCACCAGGAATGCCGCCTGATGGTTGTTCAAATGTCCCAGCTCACCGCCCACCCGTTGCTTGAGAAAGTACGGATAATGACCGCGCGCCAGCATGTCGCGGCAATGGTTGGACTCGATCATCAATGCATCGAGGTCCCGGTAATTGTCCAGCACCCGCTCGCAGTACGATCCCAGGTCGGTGAGCAAGCCGAAGCGCCGCTGTTCCTGATCGCTGAAGACATACTGGGTCGGCTCCTGCGCATCATGGGCCACGGCAATGACCCCGACGTTCAGCGCACCGATTTGCAGCTGCTCGCCACCGGCCAGAAAGCCTGCCGGCTCGAGCGGTTTGCGCATCCCGCGCAGTGTGCCGCGACTGAGGTAGACCGGCAGATTGTAGCGCCGAGACAGCAAACCCACGCCATGCACGTGGTCGGCATGTTCGTGGGTCACGAGTATCGCGCTCAGTTGCGCCGGGTGAACACCCAGGCGCAACAGGCGTTTTTCGGTTTCCCGCAGGGAAAAACCACAATCCACCAGCACGTACGTATCAGCACTGGCGATCAGCGTGCCGTTCCCTTGGCTACCGCTGCCGAGAACGGCAAAACGCATGATTGATCAGCCCAGATTGTCCTGAATCACGCTCAGCACTTTACGCGCCACATCAGCTGGCGCGACGGTGTTGATGTTTTTCTCGACGGTCACCTGAATGTTCTCGCCGACCTTGCTCAGGCGCACCTGATAACGCTCGGCACGGGCTTCCACTTCTTCCTTGCTCGGCGCGCTGCCGAACAGGCTGCTGAAGAAGCCAGGCTTGTCGTCTTTCTTCTCGGCTTTTTCGGCCAGGTTGATGTAGTACAGGCCCAGGCTGCGGTTGATGTCTTCAACACGCCATTCGCCCTGTTCCAATGCACGACCAACGCTCGACCAGGCACGGTCCAGGTCGGTGCCGACGTTCAATACCGGGTTGCCGCTGCCATCTTCGCTGAGGCTGACACGGCTTGGCGCGTCGAAATCACGCGAAGCCAGCATCGATACCGAACCGCCCTTCTCGGAGGTACGGCTCATGCTCGCGAGCATGTCGTCGACCAGCGCAGCGTCCAGGCCGGTGTTGACCGAACGGTTGGTGAAGGCGACATCGGCGGTGCTGCCGGCAGGACGCTCGGCGCTGACCACGTAGATCTCACTGGTGTTGCGCTGCACGCCAGGCTCGATGCGTACACGCACGCGGGTTTCGCTGTCGCTGGCGATGCCGGCCGCGCTCAGGCGCTTGGCCATCGATGCCGACAGCTCATCGGAGTGCTGCCAGGTAGTGGTGAACTCGCCGGTCTGCGGACGCTGTTCATCCAGGCGGAAACCGTTGTCCTGGAAGAACTGCAGCGCCACTGGCCAGACTTCGGCCGGCGGATGCTGGGCCACGACCCAACGCGAGTCGCCGCTCTTCTGCAGCGAGTAATCGCTGGCATCGGCCACGGCGGACAACGGCTGCGGACGCGGCACGATGTATTCGCCCTTGGCGGTGTCATCAGCAACGTTGCGCGGGATCGGCAACAGCGGATCGAGACGCTTGGAGGTGTTCACATCCGGTGGCAATTGCATCGGTGCAGTCTGTTGCGCTTGCAGGTAATCGCTACCACGGTCGCGGAAATAACCTTCCGGCCCCCAGACCCATCCGCAGCCGCTGGTGCTGGAGATAATCAAGGCAAGTGCGGAAAGTCCGGCCATTCGCTTCATGCGTTGTACTTCCTCAATTAAACCAGGACGCTGCACTGGCGCAGGGCCGTGCGAAGCGTTTCGTGACAAGGTGTGCTCAGCCAGGTCAGTGGCAGGCGGATGCCTTCGTGCATCAGGCCCATTTCGACCAGAGCCCATTTCACCGGAATCGGGTTGGCTTCGATGAACAGGTCTTTGTGCAGCGGCATCAGTTTTTCGTTGATTGCGCGTGCGGTGTCGGCATCGCCCTTGAGCGCGGCCTCGCACAGGTCGGCCATTTCTCGCGGCGCGACGTTGGCGGTCACCGAGATGTTGCCTTTGCCGCCCAGCAGGATCAGTTCGACAGCGGTCGGATCATCGCCGGACAACACGATGAAATCCTTGTTCACGCCATCGATGATCGCCTTGGCACGCGTCAGGTCGCCGGTGGCTTCCTTGATACCAATGATGTTCGGTACGGTGGACAGGCGAATCACGGTCTCGGCCTGCATGTCGCAGGAGGTGCGGCCGGGAACGTTGTAGAGAATCTGCGGAATGTCGACCGCTTCAGCGATGTGCTTGAAGTGCTGGTACAGACCTTCCTGGGTCGGCTTGTTGTAATAAGGAACAACCAGCAGGCAGGCGTCGGCACCGGCAGCCTTGGCATTGCGGGTCAATTCGACGGCTTCGCGGGTCGAGTTGGCGCCAGTACCGGCGATGACCGGAATGCGCCCGGCAACCTGTTTGACCACGGCTTTGATCACGGCGATGTGTTCGTCTACATCAAGGGTTGCCGACTCGCCGGTAGTACCGACCGCGACAATGGCATGGGTGCCGTTCTTGAGGTGGAAGTCCACGAGTTTGCTGAGGCTGTCCCAGTCAAGACGCCCTTGTGCATCCATGGGAGTGACCAGTGCCACCATACTGCCCGCAATCATGAAACCGCTCCTGCCGGAAAAAGAGAGCGGTAATGGTACTGGCGCCAAGATGCTTGCACAAGCGAAGTACTGCGCTGCCGCCATTCCCCTTGGCGCCGCTTTTCGCTACCCTTCAGACTTTGATCGGTACTGATCAGCTTGTACGCCGGGTTTCTGCCTCCCGTTTCGGCCTTCCAGACCCTGTTCCTGCGTCGCCCCAACGTGCTCGTGCGCCAATGGCGCGAGCCGCGAGCGCTGACCGGGTCGCTTTGAACGGACCGCCACAACAGGCACCTTCCGGCATTCAACGCCTCAACCTACCGACCGCTCATCGCTTTAGGAATGCTGCATGTCCACCCCCACAGTTCGCGAACAATTCCTTGTCATCAGTGCTCTCGGCGCCAACCCGATGGAGCTGACCAACGTGCTGTGCCGCGCCAGCCATGAAAATCGCTGCGCCGTGGTGACTTCGCGCCTGACTCGCCACGGTGAGTGCAGTGCGCTGGTTCTCGAGATTTCCGGGAGCTGGGACGCCCTCGCGCGCCTCGAAGGCAGCCTGCCCGGCCTCGCCAAGAAACACGCATTCACGGTCAACGTGGTGCGCAGCGCACCGCTGGAAAACCGCCCACAGGCATTGCCGTATGTGGCTTACGTCAGTTCGGCGTATCGCCCGGACATCATTAATGAGTTGTGCCAGTTCTTCATGGACCACAACGTCGAGCTGGAAAACCTGACCTGCGACACCTATCAGGCACCACAGACCGGCGGCACCATGCTTAACGCCACGTTCACCGTGACGCTGCCGGCCGGCACCCAGATCAGCTGGCTGCGCGATCAGTTCCTCGATTTCTCCGATGCGATGAATCTGGATGCGCTGATCGAGCCTTGGCGTCCACAAAACCCAATGTAAGGAAGCTTTAATGGCTGTTGTCATCGACCAACCGGTTGCCGATTTCGAAGCACCTGCCACCAGCGGGCAAGCCGTCAGCCTGGCAGCGCTCAAGGGCCAGCAAGTGGTGATCTACTTCTATCCGAAGGACAGCACCCCGGGCTGCACCACCGAAGGCCAGGGTTTTCGCGATCAATACGCCGCGTTCAAGGCTGCCAACACGGAGATCTTTGGCGTCTCCCGCGACAGCCTGAAGTCACACGAGAACTTCAAGTGCAAGCAGGAGTTTCCGTTCGAGCTGATCAGTGACAAGGACGAAACCGTCTGCCAGTTGTTCGACGTGATCAAGTTGAAGAAGCTGTACGGCAAGGAATACCTGGGCGTTGATCGCAGCACCTTTCTGATCGACAAGGATGGTGTGCTGCGTCAGGAATGGCGTGGTGTGAAGGTGCCGGGGCATGTGGATGCGGTTCTGACTGCTGCACAGGCCTTGAATAAAGCCTGATGGTTTTGCATTGAATTTACCGCCGCTTTCGCGAGCAGGCTCGCTCCCACAGGGAATCGTATTCCAAATGTGGGAGCGAGCCTGCTCGCGAACGGCCCTTGAGCCTGGCCGGGCAATTCGGATCAATCGCTAAAGCAGCGGCGCCACCACCGGCTCTTTTCGTGGCCATGCATCGAGCACAGCCTTGAACAGCGTCGCCAGTGGAATCGCAAAAAACACGCCCCAGAATCCCCACAGCCCGCCAAACAGCAGCACCGCGCAGATGATCGCTACCGGGTGCAGGTTGACCGCCTCGGAAAACAGCAGCGGCACCAGCACGTTGCCGTCCAGCGTCTGAATGATTCCGTAAACCGCCATCAGATAGATGAACTGATCGCTCCAGCCCCACTGGAACAAAGCAATCAGCAGGACCGGAACAGTCACCACCACCGCACCGACATACGGCACCACCACCGACAGGCCCACCAGCAACGCCAGCAGCGCCGCGTAGTTGAGACCGAGCGCGATAAAAGCGATGTAGGTCACGCCACCGCAAATGACGATTTCGATACCTTTACCGCGGATGTAATTGGCGATCTGCCGGTTCATTTCCTGCGCAACGCGGGTAATCAGCGCGCGCTCACGGGGCAGATACCCACGCACCCACTCACCGATCATCGCCCGGTCTTTAAGGAAGAAAAACACCAGGATCGGCACCAGCACCAGGTAGATCATGATGTTCACCAGCAGCGGCAGACTCGATAGCGAGAAAGTCAGCGCCCACTGGCCGAACTTGCCGATCTCGCCGCGCGCCGCCTCAATGGCTTGCAGCACTTGCTCATCGGAGACCAGATGCGGATAGCGCTCCGGCAGCAACAACAGCAACGATTGCCATTTGGCGAGCATTCCCGGCAGTTCGTTGAACAGGGTGATCAACTGATGCCAGAGCAGCGGCAGCACGACGACGATGAACAGCATCAGTGCGCCCATGAACAGCGCAAACACCAAACCCACCGCGACACCGCCCGGCACGCGCATTCGCTCAAGCGTGACCACCAGCCCCTGCATCAGATAAGCCAGCACCATGCCGGCCAACACTGGCGCAAGCATGCCGCCGAGGGTGAGCACCGCAGTGAAGGCGAGAAACAGCAGCACCGCCAGCACCACCGCTTCCTCATCGGAAAAATAGCGCTGAATCCAGTCGCGCAACACTTTGAACATCAATAATCCTCAGGTTTTGACGCTGTCGTTTTCAGGCTTTTTTCAACCAGTAACGGAAGATGCCGGCTTCGTCCTCTTCACGCAGTAGCGCATGACCGGCGAGTTTGGCAAAGGTGCGAAAGTCGCGTTGCGAGCCCGCATCCGTAGCAGTCACCTTGAGTACTTCGCCGCTGGCCATTTTGTTCAGCGCCATTTTTGCCTTGAGCAACGGCAACGGACAGTTCAGGCCAGTGGCGTCCAGTTCTACGTCAGGGACTACAGCGTCACTCATTGCGTCACTCCGGTTCAGGTCTTGAGCTGCCTAGAATATCTGGTCGCAGCGTTGGTGTCCGGCTACAGTAAGGTCTTTGTCTTCTAAGGCTTTGTGCATGACTTTTCTGCGCCCTACCCTGCTGACGCTCGCTTGCCTGCTCGCCTCACCAGGCTTTGCCGACGATCTGCCGTCACTCGGCGACGCCAGTTCTGCCATTGTCTCGCCACAACAGGAATATCAACTCGGCCGCGCCTGGCTGGCCATGTTGCGCAGCCAGGTGTCACAACTCAACGACCCGCAATTGAAAGACTACGTTGAATCCAGCGTGTACAAACTGGTGGAAACCAGCCAGGTCACCGACCGGCGTCTTGAATTCATCCTGATCAACAGCCCGCAACTCAACGCCTTCGCGGCGCCCGGCGGCGTGGTCGGGGTCAATGGTGGCCTGTTTCTCAACGCGCAGACCGAAGGCGAATATGCCTCGGTACTCGCACACGAACTGGCGCACTTGTCGCAACGCCACTTCGCCCGCGGTGTCGAGGCTTCGCAGCGCATGCAGGTGCCGATGATGGCTGCGCTGCTGGCCGGGATCGTCATCGCTGCGGCCGGCGGTGGTGATGCCGGGATTGCGGCGATTGCCGGTAGCCAGGCGGCGGCGATTCAGGCGCAACGGACCTTCTCCCGGCAGAACGAACAGGAAGCCGACCGCATCGGCATCCTCAACCTGGAAAAGGCCGGCTACGACCCGCGCTCGATGCCGACCATGTTCGAACGCCTGATGCGCCAGTATCGCTTCGATGCCAAGCCGCCGGAATTTTTGCTGACGCACCCGGTGACCGAATCGCGTATCGCTGACACCCGCAACCGCGCCGAACAGGCCAGACCGGGCGGTATCGAAGACTCCAAACGCTATCAACTGATCCGCGCGCGGGTGCAGTTGATCTATGAAGAAACACCGGGGCTGGGCGCCAAGCGTTTCCGCGCGCTGCTGGACGAGAACCCGAAAAACGATGTGGCGCGTTATGGTCTGGCCATCGCGCAGATCAAGGGTGGGCAACTGAACGAGGCGCGCGAGAATCTCAAACAACTGCTGGCAACATCGCCGAACGAGATCATCTACAACCTCGCTCAGGTCGACCTGGATATCACTAACAACCGCTTGCCCGACGCACAGTCACGGGTAGATCGCATGCTGACGCAGTATCCGGGCAACTATCCGCTCAATCAGGTGCGCGTGGATCTGCTGCTCAAGCAGAACCGTGCGCCGGATGCCGAGAAAGCCCTGGAAGCCTTGCTCAAATCGCGCCCGGACGATCCGGACGTCTGGTATCAAGTGGCGGAAACCCGTGGCTTGTCGGGCAACATCATCGGCCTGCACCAGGCTCGAGCGGAATATTTTGCCCTCGTTGGCGACTATCGACAGGCTATTCAGCAACTGGACTTTGCCAAGCGCAAGGCCGGCAGCAACTTCCCGCTGTCGTCCCGCATCGATGCCCGCCAGCGTGAGCTGATGGAGCAGGAGCGCATGATCAAGGACATGATGGGCTGAGGCCTGGTCGCTGAGATAAGAGCTTCAGGCATAAAAAAACCGCCTCTTTCGAGGCGGTTTTCTTTTTATCTTCCCAGCGGATTATTCGGCCAGTTTGAAGGTGATGAAGCTGGCGCGACCCTGGCGCAGAACGCGCATCGACACCGAGCGGTTCTTCGGCAGCGCCTTGGCGATATCCGTGAACTCCTTGGCCGTACCGATGGCCTGGTTGTTCAGGTGGGTGATCACGTCGCCTGGCTGCAGGCCGATCAGGGCGGCAGGACCATCCTGCACCTCCTTGATCACCACACCACCTTTAAGGTCGTAGGCTTTCTTCTGCTCAGCGGTCAGCTCGCCGACTGCAACACCGAGGCGGTTGCTGCTGCTTTCAGCGCCGGATTTCGCCAGCGTATCCAGCTCTTTGTCTTCGTCCGGGATCGCGCCGACCGTCAGCTCGACGTTCTTGCGCTTGCCTTCGCGGATCACTTCCAGATTGGCTTTGGCGCCAGCCTTCAGCGCGCCGACCAGATGCGGCAAGTCTGCGGACATGACGATCGGTTGGCCGTTCATGCTCAGAATCACGTCGCCGACCTGCAGGCCGCCCTTGGCTGCCGGGCCGTCATCCTGAATCTGCGCAACCAGTGCACCGGCTGGCTTATCCAGACCGAACGATTCCGCCAGATCCTTGTTCACTTCCTGGATCACCACACCCAGCCAGCCACGGCTGACCTTGCCACCGCTCTTGAGCTGATTGGAAACGTCCATCGCGACATCGATCGGAATGGCGAACGACACGCCCATGAAGCCGCCGGAACGGGTATAGATCTGCGAGTTGATGCCGACCACTTCGCCGTCGAGGTTGAACAGCGGGCCACCGGAGTTGCCCGGATTGATCGGCACGTCAGTCTGGATGAACGGCACATAGTTTTCATTCGGCAGGCTGCGGCCAACGGCGCTGACGATGCCTTGAGTCACGGTGTGGTCAAAGCCGAATGGAGAACCGATGGCGACAACCCACTGACCGGCCTTCAGATCCTGCGACTTGCCGAGCTTGAGTACCGGCAGATCCTTGCCTTCGATTTTCAGCAGCGCCACGTCGGAGCGTGGGTCAGTGCCGATCAGCTTGGCTTTCATCTCGCTGCGGTCAGCCAGACGCACGAGGATTTCGTCAGCGTCGGCAATCACATGGTTATTGGTGAGAATGTAGCCATCCGGGGAAATGATGAAGCCCGAACCCAGCGATTGCGCTTCACGCTGGCGACCATCACGCGGGGAGCGCTGTTGAGGCGGCATGCCACGTTCGAAGAACTCGCGCAGCATTGGCGGCAGGCCCTCCAGATCGGGCATCTGCTGATTGACCTTGCGATCCGGCAGTTTCTGCGTAGTACTGATGTTCACCACGGCTGGCGAAGCTTGTTCGACCAGTTGGGTGAAGTCAGGCAGATCGGCCGCCTGCGCAGCAGGAACTGCCTGACCGAGCACCAGCACGGTGGCAAAAATGGAAAGATAAGACTTCAAGCTAAGTATCGACATACAGCTCCCGTTACGACGAGCAGGGTTAAGCGATATGGAGCAAGCAACACCGGAAACCACAGACCGGCATTTTTGTTCCGGCAACAACAAACAAGGCCAGAGCCGTGAGGCTCTGACCTATAAAAAATTTCCGGGGTATTTGCAAATGAAAATGCTCAGCAAACATTTCCACGCCTCGTTGATGAAACGCGAATCGCTGAAATCAGCTCACTGTTTGCTGGTTGCGGCGCCATCGGTATTTCGCATCGACAAAGCAATTCGTTCGGCGGTGCCGATCGGGATCTCGCCGACCACGGTTACCATCATTTCGCCCGAAGGCGTGGTCAGGCGACGGGACACAGCAACGGTCGGGCCGAGTTGCGTGCGGGTATCGGTCACCGTCGCGCCATTCAATGGCTCGAGAAAAACCGAGAAACGCGCAAGACCGTCGTCGTACAGCAGGCTGTTGACCTGCGTCTTGGTCTCGGCGTCTTTGTGCGATGCACTGCTGGTCAGTTCGAAACCCGGCGGCAGCCAGTCCGAATGCCAGGTTTGCGCCGTTTTGACTGCCGATGCCTTGTCGCTGTCGAGCTTGACTGGCTTGCAATCGGCATTGGCCTGCAAGTCACCATCAGACGGCACTTCATCAGTGTCGAGGCTGGTGAACTGGAATCGCTCGAGCAACTGCCCCTTGTCATTCAACAGCAACGACTTGAGCGGCAGACCCGTTTTTTTGTCCAGGTGCAACTCGAATCCGTAGCGATGCTGATCACGAGGCGTCAACGCCACGATCACGGCATCTCGGCCGGCCACACGCGACTTGCCAATGACGGCAAGGTCATACCAGTTTTTCAGCTTTTTGGGATCAAGAGGACGAGCCGCAGCATTGGGCGAGTCTCCCAGCCCGGCAATCAGGGTGCCGCTGACGCATTGAGTATGCCCATCAATGCGCACGACTTCCTGTGCCGAACCGTCGAGCTGAAGCAACCGCTCGCGGACCTGGCCGTTCTGGACGCGATGCCAGATGTTGTGGGTAGAAAAGCTACCGTTACGCTCGTAAACGAAAGTACCGTGAAAGCTTTGCTGCTGCTCGGCCTGGCCCAGCCGGGTCAACCAATCCTGGGCCTCATCAGCGTGGGCTGGAACAACGAACCAGCCACTGAGCAGAAGCGAAAGTAGAGGTATGGCGCGCATGATCCTCCTTAACGGTTTTCCAGGCTTGCGGCACGTGCATAAGGCAGCGCGCTTTCAGTGCCTTTCAAAGCAGCCTGTTGGGCATGCTGACGCAGGTAACCCGGCAGACGCTGATCATGCCAGCCTGGCTGACCTTGCAGCACGCCGTTGGCCATAGGGCCAGTGGCTTCAGAGCTTTCGCTGTAGCCTGCCAGAACAGCCGGGCCCTTGACTTGCGGGGTGGCCAGCGTTGGCTGATTGGACTGCTGAGCCAGTTCGACGCCAGCGATCTCGTCCTGGTTGTACAGGCGAACACCCGCCAGCACGGCAACCGTCACCGAGGCTGCAACAGCCAGACGGCCGAGGCTGCGCCATGGGCTGCGAGATACTTTGGCCGGGGCCGTTTCGTCTTCCAGCGCAGCAGACACTGCCGCAGCGATATCCAGACGCGGAAGCAGCAGATCCTTGTGCATGGCTGCCCGAGCGATCTGGTAACGAGCCCAGGTCTCACGGGTTTCAACATCATCCAGTGCATTGAGCACTCGACGCAATTCCAGTTCGTCCGCTTCGTTATCCATCACTGCGGACAGCGATTCCTGCAGGGCTTCACGACTCATGGCGTTCCTCTCTTGGCTGTCGCCGCTGTCTCAGTTTTCCTGCAACAACGGTTGCAGGGCTTTGTCGATGGCCTCCCGAGCGCGGAAAATCCGGGAGCGCACGGTACCCACCGGACACTGCATGACGCTCGCAATGTCCTCGTAACTCAGACCGTCGAATTCGCGCAAAGTTAAAGCCGTACGCAAATCTTCTGGTAGTTGCTGGATGGTTCGATGGACAGTGCCTTCGATCTCATCCCGCAGCAACGCACGTTCTGGTGATTCGAGATCCTTTAGGCCGTGATCGCCATCGTAGAACTCTGCATCCTCGGAACTTACATCGCTGTCCGGCGGCCGGCGGCCGCGTGAAACCAGGTAATTCTTTGCCGTGTTAATGGCAATACGGTACAGCCACGTATAAAACGCACTGTCGCCGCGAAAGTTTCCAAGCGCTCGATACGCCTTGATAAAGGCTTCCTGAGCCACGTCCTGGGCTTCATGGGTGTCGTGCACAAATCGCACGATCAACCCGAGAATCTTGTGCTGATACTTCAGCACCAACAGATCGAAAGCTCGCTTGTCGCCGCGTTGAACGCGCTCGACCAGCTGCTGATCCTCTTCCTGGGTTAGCATGAACACTCCTCGATAAGCCCGGAGGAGGCTTGCATAACTAAACGACCAGACTTGCAAACATAGACTCGGGCTTTTCGCAAAAGTTCTCCCCCTCCAAGCAAGTTTCCTGCGGGCTCTGATTTGACACGCACGAAAAACGCAGCGCGGGATGAACCGGCTGCGCGAATAATCTTGTCATCGGTTTCGCGGACCGCAATCCAACCACAGATTGCATACTGAAGCCGACACGTCCCTTATCTCTGGCACCGACTATTGATCTTGGGCCTTTGGCAAAAGTTCCAATTATTTATAGCCGCTACCTACCAACATTCGACAACCCTGCGCGGAAAAACCGTGTTTCAGCGCCGATACAGTCGCCTTCACCCTTTAGGGGTGAGAAAAACTTCCGACGAAGCGTGCGGTTTTTGCGGCCACAGTAGTTTCACAATGCCATACCGGCCCGGCTATTGTGCCGTCCCACCCCTCTATATACTAGTGGGCTGTGTGGCTGTCTTGACTCGCCGATCCAGCTGTCTTGCGCCAACCCCGATCCGGGTCGCTTTGAGCGGAATCCTGAAATGAGCCAACAGTTTCAACACGATGTTCTGGTCATTGGCAGCGGTGCTGCCGGTTTGAGTCTCGCACTGACCTTGCCCGGTCATTTGAGCATTGCCGTACTGAGCAAAGGCGATCTCGCCAACGGCTCGACATTCTGGGCCCAGGGTGGCGTCGCCGCGGTGCTCGATGACACCGACACGGTCGAATCCCATGTTGACGACACCCTCAACGCCGGTGGCGGTCTCTGCCATGAGGATGCCGTGCGCTTCACGGTCGAACGCAGTCGCGAAGCCATCCAGTGGTTGATCGATCAAGGTGTGCCGTTCACTCGCGATGATCAATCCGGGACCGAAGACGGCGGATTCGAATTCCATCTGACCCGCGAAGGTGGCCACAGCCACCGGCGCATCATCCATGCCGCCGATGCCACAGGCGCGGCGATTTTCAAGACCTTGCTGGCCCAGGCGAAACAGCGACCGAATATCGATCTGCAGGAGCAGCGCGTCGCTGTCGATCTGATCACTGAGCGTCGCCTGGGCATGCCCGGCGAGCGCTGCCTCGGCGCCTATGTGCTCAATCGCAAAACCGGTGAAGTCGATACTTATGGCGCCCGTTTCGTGATTCTGGCCACGGGCGGCGCCGCCAAGGTTTATCTCTATACCAGCAACCCCGACGGCGCCTGCGGTGATGGCATCGCCATGGCCTGGCGTTCGGGCTGCCGCGTGGCGAACCTGGAATTCAATCAGTTTCACCCGACGTGCCTGTACCACCCGCAAGCCAAGAGTTTCCTGATCACCGAAGCCCTGCGCGGCGAAGGCGCGCATTTGAAGCTGCCCAATGGCGAACGCTTCATGCAGCGCTTCGACCCGCGCGCCGAGCTAGCGCCGCGGGACATCGTCGCCCGGGCCATCGACCATGAAATGAAGCGCCTGGGCGTCGATTGCGTGTATCTCGACATCAGCCACAAACCCGAAGCGTTCGTAAAAAGTCACTTTCCGACGGTTTATGAGCGCTGCCTCGGCTTCGGCATCGATATCACCCAACAACCAATCCCGGTGGTGCCTGCCGCGCACTACACCTGCGGCGGCGTGATGGTCGATCAGAACGGCCGCACCGATGTGCCGGGCTTGTATGCTATCGGCGAAACCAGCTTCACCGGCCTGCATGGCGCCAACCGCATGGCCAGCAACTCGTTGCTGGAGTGTTTCGTCTATGCGCGTTCGGCGGCGGCAGACATTCTCGCGCAACTGGACGACGTTTGCGCGCCAAGCGCCCTGCCCGCCTGGGACGCCAGTCAGGTGACCGACTCCGACGAAGACGTGATCATTGCGCACAACTGGGATGAGCTGCGCCGATTCATGTGGGACTACGTCGGCATCGTGCGCACCAACAAGCGTCTGCAACGGGCGCAGCACCGTGTGCGGTTGTTGCTCGACGAAATCGACGAGTTCTACAGCAACTACAAAGTCAGCCGTGACCTGATCGAACTACGCAATCTGGCGCAAGTCGCCGAACTGATGATCAGCTCGGCCATGGAACGCAAGGAAAGCCGCGGCCTGCATTACACCCTCGATTACCCGCAGATGCTGCCCGAGGCGCTCGACACTATTCTGGTGCCGCCCACCTACGTCGGCTGAATTTGAGCCGTACGCGCAGGCGCCGATGCACATCGGCCGTCTGCGCGTCCCGGGGCACGCAGATCGACCTGACCTGCCACTCACCCCGCAAGCGAAACCGCAGCACCACGATCAGCGGCAGCGCAAGACTGTCACGGCACAATTGGGCCGCTTGCCAGCCGTCAGCCTGATTCCAGACCTGCCAGCCATCGGCATCGCGACGCAATCCACAAAATGCCTCTGGATGGCTGAGCAAAATCTGCCGCGGCAACACCCAAACGCCATGCAGCACGCAGCCGAACGCCGCGAACAGACTGGCCCACAAGGGAATCGACATTAGAAACAAAGCGCCCAGGGCGAACGCCTGAGCCAACAGATACGCCGCCAGCAATTGCCGTGAGGCATGCCAGCGGCATTCGAACGTGTTACTTGGGCTGGACACGATCCAGAATCATCCGGACCATGCGCTGCAGCTCCGGATCTTCCGACTCGCTGCGCTCCATGAACCAGCCGAACATGTCCTGATCCTCACACGTCAACAGACGGACATACAAATCGCGGTCCACCTGATTCAGCGTCGCGTACACCTCCTGCACGAACGGCACCAGCAACACGTCAAGCTCAAGCATGCCGCGACGGCTGTGCCAAAAGAGGCGATTCAGTTCAACTTGTTCGACCATGGAGCCCTCCTCGAATTTGGCGGCAAGTATACAGACCCCGGACGGGTCGCACAGTCGGCTTTGGTCGGGCACCACCGATCCTTTATCAACTACCCATTTCACCAACGCCCCCTTATGATGTGCCCCAGTCTATTTACCCTGCGATGACCCATGGCCGATTCTGCTTTTTTCTGCACCCTGTTTCATGAAGGCGTTCTCGCGGTTCGCGGCGCGGATGCCGGAAAATTCCTGCAAGGCCAGTTGACCTGCAATATCAATTACCTCAGCGACAACCGCGCCAGCCTTGGTGCCCGTTGCACACAGAAAGGCCGGATGCAGTCGAGTTTCCGCATTCTGCTCGAAGGCGACGGCGTGCTGATGGCGATGGCCAGCGAACTGCTGGAGCCGCAACTGGCGGACCTGAAAAAATACGCCGTGTTCTCCAAATCCAGATTGACCGATGAAAGTGCTGCCTGGGCGCGCTTCGGCGTTGAACAGGGTGATGCAGCGCTGGTCAGCCTCGGTCTGGACTTGCCGGAAGAAACCGACAGTGTCGTGCGTCACGAATCACTGATCGCAATCCGCGTGTCGCCGCAGCGTGCCGAACTCTGGGTACCGGCCGATCAGGCCGACGCGATCAAGGCCAGACTGGCGGCAATGCTGCCCGAAGCCGAGCTGAATCAGTGGTTGCTGGGGCAGATCCGCGCCGGTATCGGCCAGGTCATGCCGACCACTGGCGAACTGTTCATTCCGCAGATGCTCAATCTGCAAGCCGTCGGCGGCGTGAGTTTCAAGAAGGGCTGCTACACCGGCCAGGAAATCGTCGCGCGCATGCAGTACCTGGGCAAACTCAAGCGCCGTCTGTATCGCCTGAGCCTCGCTGGCACATCCCTACCGGAGCCCGGCACGCCGTTGTTCGCACCCAGCCATAACAGCTCGATCGGCGAGGTGGTGCTGGCCGCCGTCGATGCCGGCCAGAGCATTGAACTCCTGGCGGTATTGCAGGCCGAAGCTGCCGAAGCCGGTGATCTGCATCTGGGTACTCTCGAAGGCCCGACGCTGCATGTGCTCGACCTGCCTTACGAACTGGATCGCGACCGCGAAATCCAGCGTTGATCGCAGCATTTGTCGCAACACCCTAGAGAGTTTAAATGAGCGAACTGGCAGAAAAAGTCCAAACGGATTTGGTTGCGGCCATCGATAACGATGACCTGGTTCTGCCCACGCTACCGGAAGTGGCCCTGCAGATTCGCAAGGCCGCTGAAGACCCGGAAATCAGCGTCAGCGACCTGGGCAAGATGATCGGCCGCGACACGGCGCTGTCGGCGCGCCTGATCAAAGTGGTCAACAGTCCCCTGCTGCGCGCGGCTCAGGAAGTCACCGACCTGCACACTGCGATCACCCGCCTGGGGATCAACTACAGCAGCAACCTGGCCATCGGCCTGGTGATGGAGCAGATCTTTCACGCCCGCTCCGAAGTGGTCGAACAGAAGATGCGTGAGGTCTGGCGCAAGAGTCTGGAGATCGCCGGCGTCAGCTATGCCCTGTGTCGCCGCTACACCACCCTCAAGCCCGATCAGGCCGCGCTGGGCGGGCTGGTGCACCAGATCGGCGTGCTGCCGATTCTGACCTACGCCGAGGACCATTACGAACTGCTTTCGGACCCGGTCAGCCTCAATCATGTGATCGACCGCATCCATCCGCTGCTCGGCGACAAGCTGTTGCGGGTCTGGGAGTTTCCCGAGCGGTTGGTGGCGTTGCCGGGGCTTTATCAGGACTTCAAACGCGATTCGGCTGAAATCGATTATGTGGATGTGGTGCAGGTGGCGAGCCTGTATTGCCACAAGGACACCGAGCATCCTTTCGCGCGGATCGATCCGCTGAGCGTTCCGGCTTTCCGCAAGCTCGGGATCGACCCGGAGAACAAGGAGTTGTGTGCCGATCTGCAAGAGTCGCGGTCGATGTTTTACTGATCCGCAACCGTGGTGCTGCCATCGCCAGCAGGCTGGCTCCCACAGGATTTGCAATTAATCTGCACTTTCTCCCCATGTGGGAGCCAGCCTGCTGGCGATGGGTCGGTAATGGCGCCCTGTCACCCGGCAATAAAACTCACCCGCACCTTCAACCCCGCCTGTTCGCCATCATGCAGGCTGATCTGCGCCAGGTGCGCGCGGCAGATCTCGCCGACGATCGCCAGCCCCAGCCCGGAACCCGCGACTTGCTGATTGCGCCGGTAGAAGCGCTCGAACACCCGATCACGTTCCTCCAGCGGAATGCCCGGCCCGTCATCTTCCACCTCAAGCACCGCCGGCGCGGCGACCCGCAGGATCACGTTGCCGCCGGGCGGTGTATGTGCCAAAGCGTTGTCGACCAGATTGCTCAGCAACTCGTTGAGCAACGTTGGCTCGCCGCGTAGCCACACCGGCTCGTCCGCTTCCAGCGCCAATGCCACGCCACGCTTGTGCGCCAAGGGTGCCATAGCCATGCCCAGTTCGCGCGCCAATTGACTCAGATCGAGCAATTGCGCGCCGCCCTCGGCGATCGCCCGCGCACCGTTTTCGACGCGGGCCAGCGATAGCAGTTGATTGGCCAGATGGGTCAGGCGATCGGTGCCTTGCGCGGAGGATTCCAGGGTATCGCGCCAGGTCTGTGGCTCCGTCGAGCGCAGCCCCAATTCGAGACGCGCCTTCAGCGCCGCCAATGGCGTACGCAGCTCGTGGGCGGCATCGGCGATGAATTGAGCCTGACGCTCGAACTGCGCGCGCAGGCGCTCGGTAAAGTGGTTCAGGCCACGCACCAACGGGCCGAGTTCATCCTGAACCTCCACCAGCGGCAGCGGGCGCAGATCGTCGGGCTGACGTTCTTCGACTGCCGTGCGCAGGCGCTCCAGCGGGCGCAACGCTGCGCTGACCGCGAACCAGACCATCAGCAGCGCACCGATCGCCAACATGCCCAGACGCAGCAAGGTGTCAGCAGCCAGACTGCGCGCCATGCTCACCCGTGCCTCGTCGGTTTCAGCGACGCGGATTTCCGCCATGCCGTTCATGTTCGGCTCGGACACGGCCTTGAGCAGACTGACCACGCGCACGTTCTGGCCGTTGTAAGTGGCGTTGTAGAAACGCGCCAATGCCGGATAGCTGTCGGTGCGTGGCGTGCCGGGCGGTGGGCCGGGCAGATTTTCGTAGCCGGAAATCAGCTTCTGGTGGATGTCGTTGACCTGGTAATAAATGCGCCCGGCACTGTCGTAGGCGAAAGTATCGAGGGCCACGTAAGGGACATCGGCACTCAGGCTGCCATCGCGCTGCGACAGGCCGGCGGCAATGGTCCGCGCCGAGGCCAGCAGCGTGCGGTCATAGGCGGTGTCGGCGGCTTCGCGGCCATTCCAGTAAGCGCTCAAACCACTGGCGAGCATCAGCACCACCAGCAACACTGCGAGGTTCCACAACAACCGCCAGCGCAGGCTGCTGGGCTTATGCATCGCGGCTTTCCAACAGATAACCGAGGCCGCGGAAGGTCACGATCGCCACCGGCTGGCCGTCGAGTTTCTTGCGCAGGCGATGCACGTAGATTTCGATGGCGTCGGGGCTGGCTTCTTCGTCGAGGCCGAACACTTGCGCAGCCAGCTGCTCCTTGCTCATCACCCTGCCAGGACGGGCAATCAGCGCTTCGAGCACAGCTTGCTCGCGGGAGGTCAGGGTCAACAGTTCTTCGCCAAGGGTGAAGCGCCGGGTGTCGAGGTCGTAGGCCAGCACGCCGCAGCGCTGCTGGCGCTCGCCACCGAGCACACTGCGGCGCAACAGGGCTTTGACCCGCGCCTCAAGTTCGGTCAGTTCGAATGGCTTGGCGAGGTAATCGTCGGCACCCAGATTGAGGCCATGCACGCGGTCTTTCACATCACTGCGCGCGGTCAGCATCAGCACCGGCACGTTTTTCCCACGGGCGCGCAACCGCGCCAACACCTCGAAACCGTCCATGCGCGGCAGGCCGACATCGAGGATCGCCACGGCATATTCCTCGCTGCCAAGCGCCAGGTCGGCGGCCACGCCATCGTGCAACACATCCACGGTCAGACCGGTGCTCTTGAGCGCCTGGGCGACGCTTTCAGCCAGTTGCAGATGGTCTTCGACGAGCAGAACACGCATGGATTTTTACCTCGTTCAGGGATGGCCGGCGCCACGCTTTGCCGCGGAGTTTACAGCCGCAACCGCTGCTGTGAAGCCCGAAAACCGTGAAAGCGAGCTGAAAGGTTAGCGAAAGGTTAGCGGATTACAGTCGGCCTCACGGACAGTTGCGACTGTCGTCGCTGAAGCCACACAGCGCCCGAAAAACGCCACGAAGCGTTTTCGACCCATAAGAACAATAACGGAGTACCCCAGCATGCTATCCATGCGCACCAAGGCTCTAACGCCTGCTCGCCCCTCCCGCTTCCAGCATTCCCTTGCCGGTTTTTCACCGCAGGCCTGCGTTGTTGCCCTGTCTGCGCTCGCGCCGCGAGAAAACCGCGCCTGCCGCTAAGCTCTAGCGTGTTCTTTGGTCATTGATCCATCCATAACAACAACTCCTCTGGAGACTCAAATGAACGTATCCCTGCGTAAAGTCGCTTTAGCCGCTGGCGCAATGTTGATCGCCGGCCAACTCATGGCCGAGCCGAAACGCCCGGAATGCATCGCCCCGGCCTCGCCGGGCGGAGGTTTCGACCTGACCTGCAAACTGGTGCAGAGTGCGCTGGTGAATGAAAAGCTGCTGAGCAAACCGATGCGCGTGACCTACATGCCCGGCGGTGTCGGCGCAGTGGCGTACAACGCCGTGGTGGCTCAGCGTCCGGCCGATGCCGGCACGCTGGTCGCCTGGTCGAGCGGTTCGTTGTTAAACCTGGCGCAGGGCAAGTTCGGGCGTTTCGACGAAACCAACGTGCGCTGGCTGGCAGCGGTCGGCACCAGCTACGGCGCCATCGCCGTGAAAAGCGATTCGCCCTACAAGACCCTTGACGATCTCGTTCAGGCCTTGAAGAAAGATCCGGGCTCGGTGGTCATCGGTTCCGGCGGCACGGTCGGCAGCCAGGACTGGATGCAGACCGCATTGATCGCCAAAGCGGCCGGGATCAATCCGCGTGACCTGCGTTACGTCGCCCTCGAAGGCGGCGGCGAAATCGCTACCGCCCTGCTCGGCGGCCACATTCAAGTCGGCAGTACCGACATCTCCGACTCCATGCCGCACATCCAGAGCGGCGACATGCGTCTGCTCGCGGTATTCGCTGAAAAGCGTCTCGACGAGCCGGAAATGAAGGACATCCCGACTGCTCGCGAGCAAGGCTACGACATCGTCTGGCCGGTGGTGCGCGGTTTCTACCTCGGCCCAAAAGTCAGTGACGAAGACTACGCCTGGTGGAAAGACGCGTTCGACAAACTGCTGGCATCGCCGGAGTTCGCCAAGCTGCGCGATCAGCGTGAACTGTTCCCGTTCGCCATGACCGGCCCGGAGCTGGACACCTACGTGAAGAAGCAGGTCGCCGACTACAAAGTGCTGGCCAAAGAGTTCGGCCTGATCCAGTGATCGTCTCTGTCTAGTGGCGGCGTCTCCTTCGCGGGGACGTCGCACAGGAGCTCCCATGCTTATTCAACGTATTTTCGCCGCGGTGTTGCTGCTGGTTTGCGCCGGCCTGGCACTGATGGCGTGGCCGTACCAAGCGGCTTTTTCCTACGAGCCGGTGGGCCCGCGCGCCTTCCCGCTGCTGATGCTCGGCCTGATGGGCCTGGCGCTGCTGTACATGGTGTTCCGTCCGGCGCCGATCAAGCACAACCCGGATGAGCCGCCGCTGGATCGCGAAAGCCTGACCAAGATCGGTCTCTGCGTGGTGCTGTTGCTGGTATTCGCCGGCACCTTCGAGCCCCTCGGCTTCATCGTCGCCAGCATCCTCACCGGCGTACCGATGGCCCGTCTCTATGGCGGACGCTGGATGCCAAGCGTGGTGATCATCAGCCTGATGGCGATCGGTCTTTACCTGCTGTTCGACCGTTTGATGGACGTTCCGCTGCCCCTCGGCCTGCTCAGCGTTCTGGAGAACTGATATGGATACTCTTGGCTATTTGGGTCAGGGTTTTGGCGTCGCGCTGAGCCCGTACAACCTCGTGACCGCACTGTGCGGCACGCTGATCGGTACCGTTGTCGGCCTGTTGCCGGGCCTGGGCCCGATCAACGGCGTGGCGTTGCTGATTCCGATCGCATTCGCTCTCGGCCTGCCACCAGAATCGGCGCTGATTCTGCTCGCGGCGGTGTATCTGGGCTGCGAATACGGCGGCCGGATCAGTTCGATCCTGCTGAACATTCCTGGCGAAGCCTCCACCGTGATGACCACCCTCGACGGCTACCCGATGGCCCGCAAAGGCCTGGCCGGTGTCGCGCTGTCGCTGTCGGCGTGGAGCTCGTTCATCGGCGCGTTCATCGCCACCTGCGGCATGGTGCTGTTCGCGCCGCTGCTGGCGAAATGGGCAATTGCCTTCGGCCCGGCGGAATATTTTGTATTGATGGTCTTCGCGATTGTCTGTCTCGGCGGCATGGCCGGAGATCGACCGCTGAAAACCTTTATCGCAGCGCTGATCGGCCTGTTCCTTTCCACCGTCGGCATCGACGCCAACAGCGGCGTGTACCGCTTCACCGGCGACAACATTCACCTGACCGACGGCATTCAGTTCGTCGTGCTGGTGCTGGGTCTGTTCTCGATCAGCGAAATCCTCCTGCTGCTGGAGAAAACCCACCATGGCCAGGAAGCGGTGAAAGCCACCGGGCGCATGATGTTCAACTTCAAGGAAGCGGCGTCGGTATTCACGGTCAACCTGCGCTGCGGCGTGCTCGGCTTCATCATGGGCGTATTGCCCGGTGCCGGCGCGACCCTTGCCAGTGCCGTAGCCTACATGACCGAGAAGCGCATCGCTGGCACCAGCGGTAAATTCGGTGAAGGCGACGCCCGTGGCCTGGCGGCGCCGGAAACCGCCATCGGTGGCGCGGCATGCGGTGCATTGGTGCCGATGCTGACCCTCGGTGTTCCGGGTTCGGGCACCACTGCAGTGATGATCGGCGCGCTGTCGCTGTACAACATCACCCCGGGCCCGCTGTTGTTCCAACAGCAACCGGACATCGTCTGGGGCCTGATCGCGTCGTTGTTCATCGCCAACGTCATGCTGGTGATCCTCAACATTCCGATGATCCGCGTGTTCACACGCATCCTCGCCGTGCCGAACTGGGCACTGGTGCCGATCATCGCGATCATCACCGGGATCGGCGTTTACGCAGTGCATGCGACCACCTTCGACCTGTTCCTGATGATCGGTATCGGTATCTTCGGTTACATCCTGCGCAAGCTGGACTTCCCGTTGTCGCCGCTGCTGCTCGGTTTCATCCTCGGCGGTCTGATGGAGCAGAACCTGCGTCGCGCCCTGTCGATTTCCAACGGTGCGCTGGAAATCCTCTGGTCGAGCCCGATCACCTTCGGCTGCTGGATCCTGACGGCGATCATGCTGCTGATGCCGCTGGTCCGCATCTGGCGCAAACGTTCGGCGGCACGGCGCGTCGTTGCCGATGTTTGATCGCTCTGCCCTGAAATCCTGGTGGGGAACCCCGCTGGTCGGTCTGCTTGGTGGTTACCTCGCCAGCCAGATCGGCTGGCCGTTGCCGTGGATGGTCGGCTCGTTGCTGGCGATCATTCTCGTGCGCTGTCTCACCCCCTGGCAACTCACGGAAATCCCTGGCGGACGCAAGTGCGGCCAGTGGATCGTCGGCATCGGCATTGGCCTGCACTTCACCCCGCTGGTGATGGAGCAGGTGCTCAGTCATTTCGGTCTGATTTTCTTCGGTGCGCTGGTCACCAGCCTGTCGGCGGTGGTCGGCGTGTGGTTGATGCGGCGTACCGGCGAAGATCGCGCCACCGCATTCTTTTCCAGCATGCCCGGCGGCTCGGGCGAGATGGTCAACCTCGGCGCGCGCAACGGCGCTTTGCTCAGCCACGTCGCGGCGGGGCAGAGTCTGCGGGTGTTGGTGGTGGTGTTGTGTGTGCCGGCGGCGTTCAAATACCTGCTCGGTGACGGCACGCCGATTTCTCATGCGGGCAGCGTCGACTGGCGCTGGCTGGCAATCCTGTTTCCGGCGGGCGCCCTGCTCGCCTGGCTCTGGCAACGTTTGCGCCAACCCAATCCGTGGTTGTTCGGGCCGTTGCTGGTGAGTGCGGCGGTGAGCATCGGTTGGGATCTGCACATCGGTTTACCCAATGGCGGCAGCCAGATCGGCCAATGGCTGATCGGCAGTGGTCTGGGCTGTCATTTCAACCGGGAATTCTTCCGCCGTGCGCCGTCATTCATGGGGCGGACATTGATCGGCACGGCGCTGACCATGTTGATTGCTTCGCTGGCAGCCTTGGGACTGAGCGCCCTGACCCATCTGGATCTGCGCTCGCTGACCCTGGGCATGATGCCCGGCGGGATTGCCGAGATGAGCCTGACCGCGGAGACCCTGCAACTGTCGGTGCCACTCGTGACGGCGATGCAGGTGATGCGGCTGTTGTTTGTGCTGTTTCTGGCAGAGCCGTTGTTCAAGTACTGGAATCGTCAGCCCGAATAAGACCGCGTCGCCCCTATCGCTGGCAAGCCAGCTCCCACAGGTTTTTGGGGTGTTCACATAATCTGTGGCACCCACAAAACCCTGTGGGAGCTGGCTTGCCAGCGATGGGGCACTTCAGATCCCCATCAGATGGGCGGCAGGCGCCACTCGATCGGCGTCTCGCCATTCTGCTCAAGAAACTTGTTCGCCCGGCCAAAGTGCCCGCACCCGAGAAACCCGCGATAAGCCGACAACGGCGACGGATGCACCGAAGTCAGCACCAGGTGCTTGGTGGCGTCGATCAGCTTTTGCTTGCTCTGCGCGTGCGCGCCCCAAAGCATGAACACCAGATGCGGCTGCCGCTCGCTGACCACTTCGATGATGCGGTCGGTGAAGAACTGCCAGCCCTTGTCCTTGTGCGCATTGGCGTTGGCGCGCTCGACGGTCATGGTGGTGTTGAGCATCAACACGCCCTGATCGGCCCAGCTCTGCAAATAGCCGTGGTTGGGAATGTCGATATTGAGGTCGCGCTTCAACTCTTTATAGATGTTGACCAGCGACGGTGGCGCCGGCACGCCCGGTTGTACCGAGAAGCACAAGCCGTGGGCCTGACCGGGGCCGTGATACGGGTCCTGGCCGAGGATCACCACCTTCACTTTCTCCAGCGGCGTCGAATTCAGTGCGTTGAAAATCATCGGTCCCGGCGGATAGATCTCCTTGCCGGCCGCTCGCTCCTGCTGCAGAAACTGGCGCAACTCTGCCATGTACGGCTGGTCGAACTCAGCACGCAGTGCCTCCTTCCAGCTCGGTTCGAGTTTGATACGGTCATCAGCAGTCATGGTCATACCCGGCAAAAACAATGGGGCGAACCCTAGGAAAGCCGACCACGCTTGTCAATTGATCTGACGCAGATCCGGCACTTTCCCCCACAGCGATCATACTGATCGTTCAATTTCCCGATCGAGGTCACGATGAATCTGCACTTCGAAGAACTCACCGGCACCGACGGCGCCCGTATCGGCATCGCCAGCCTGGATGCCGAAAAGTCACTGAACGCACTGTCCCTGCCGATGATCAACGCCCTCGGCGACAAACTCAGCGCTTGGGCCAATGACCCGCAAATCGTCTGCGTGCTGTTGCGTGGCAACGGCGCCAAGGCGTTCTGTGCCGGCGGCGAAGTGCGCAGCCTGGTCGAAGCCTGCCGCGCACATCCCGGCGAAGTACCACCGCTGGCGGCGCAATTTTTCAGTGCTGAATATCGTCTGGACTACCAACTGCACACCTACCCGAAACCGCTGATTTGCTGGGGCCACGGTTACGTGCTCGGCGGCGGCATGGGCTTGTTGCAAGGTGCGAGCACGCGGATCGTCACGCCGAGCAGCCGTCTGGCGATGCCGGAAATCACCATCGGCCTGTATCCGGATGTCGGCGCCAGTTGGTTTCTCGCCCGGTTGCCGGGCAAGCTCGGGCTGTTTCTCGGTTTGACCGGCGCGCACATCAATGGCCGTGATGCGCTCGATCTGGGCTTGGCCGACCGGTTTTTGCTCGACGAACAGCAACCGCAACTGATCAAAGGCTTGTTGCAGCTCAACTGGCAGGAACAGACCGACATGCAACTGAACAGCCTGCTCAAGGCCCTGCAACAGGAAGCACTGGCGCAGATGCCCGAAGCGCAGTGGCTGCCGCGTCGGCAGCAAATCGACGAATTGCTCGATGTCAGCGATGTCGCGTGTGCCTGGACCGCCATCAGCCTGCAACGCGACAGCAGCGATCCACTGATCGCCCGCGCAGCAAAGACCATGAGCGAAGGCTCGCCGCTGACTGCGCATCTGGTCTGGCAGCAGATCATTCGCGCGCGGCATATGTCACTGGCCGAAGTTTTCCAGATGGAATACACCCTGAGCCTCAATTGCTGCCGGCATCCGGAATTCAGCGAAGGGGTGCGAGCGCGGTTGATCGACAAGGATCAGAAACCGCACTGGCACTGGCCGGATATTCATCATGTGCCGGAAGCGGTGGTCGACGCGCATTTTCACAAGGCTTGGGAGGGGCGGCATCCGTTGGCGGATTTGACCCAGTACTAGCTTTTGGAAAAATCGCAGGCAAAAAAAAGCGGCGCTCGATGCGCCGCTTTTCATTTGCGGGTGATTACCAGCGATTGCCACGGCCGTTGTAATCACGGCGACCGCTGTGGCGATCGTAGTTGCCGCGACCGCGGTGGTCATTGTCCCAACCGCCGCGACGGTGGCCTTCCCAGCGTCCGCGATCATTGCCGTGCCAGCGGCGGCTTTCGTAATAACGCGGGGCCGGTTGGTAGTAGCGCGGCGCCTGGTAGTAACGCGGTTGCTGGTAATAACGTGGTGCGGGCTGATAGTAACGCGGCGCCGAATAGTATGTGCTGCCGCCCCGGTAATACGTGCCACCTGTGTTGTAGTAGGCCGGCGCGGGTGATGTGTACACCTCGGAGTAATACGAGTCCGCGTAGGAGTACGGGACGCAACCGGCAACGGAAAACATCAACGCAGCAAGCAGAAGAATTCGTCTATACATGGCGGCCTCCTGGACCGCGGGTGGGCCACACCAGCGACGCTGGCAGGCATCAGTCGTTTATCGGTGACTGACGAAAAATCAGACAGCGATTTCGGCATCTGGTGCGTTCCTGCAACAAGTTGAAACAAGTGATCGATGAAAGGTTTAATTTTTAAAAGGTCGCCGTTGGCTGATACCGAGCCGATCACAAACGTTGCCATCACCAAAATGAGCTCCCTCTCCTTCCGGGAGAGGGCTGGGGTGAGGGGCTGCGATTTTTCCTGTCACTTCGCTGAGTCAGATCCCCCGCCATTTCCGGCACAAATCCCGCAGTCTTTTCCTGGCCATCCCACTAAAATGCTTGCCATCGGGCCACTGCCAACGGATCTGCCATGCCGCTTCGTTCACCGCTGTACTCGCAACGCTCACTGGTGCTGACCCTGGTCGCGCTGCTCGGCGCCGGTTTCCTCGCCACGTCGTTGCTGAGCTATTACGCCTCGCGGGCGTCGATCCGCGACAACATCGTCAACACCGAACTGCCACTGACCTCCGACACGGTCTATTCGGAAATCCAGAAGGATCTGGTCCGGCCGATCCTGATTTCTTCGATGATGTCCCGCGACACGTTCATGCGCGACTGGGTGGTCAACGGTGAGCAGAACCCGGAGCAGATGACCCGCTACCTCGACGAGGTCATGACCCATTACGGCGCCTATACGGCGTTTTTCGTCTCCGACAGCACGCACACTTATTACCACGCCAAGGGCGTGCTCAAGCAGGTCAAGGTCGACGAGCCGCGAGATGCCTGGTACTTCCGCGTGCGCGACATGAAAGACCCGTACGAGATCAACGTCGACCCGGATCTGGCCAACAAGGACAACCTGACATTTTTCATCAACTACAAGGTTTACGACTACCACGATCGGTTCATCGGCGCGGCGGGTGTCGGGCTGACCGTCGACGCGGTGATCAAGCTGATCGACAAATATCAGCAGCGCTATCAACGCAGCGTGTACTTCGTTGACACCTTCGGTCGCCTGGTCCTGACCGGCGCCGAGGGCGGACCGCAAGGTGCACACATCGGCCAGAGCCTCGGCGAGCTGGACAGCATGAAGAGCCTGATCAGCCAACTGCCGAAACCGCACAGCGGCAGTTATGAATATTCCACCCACGGGCAGGGACATTTCCTCAACGTGCGGTTTATTCCAGAGCTGAACTGGTACCTGTTCGTTGATAAACGTGAAGACGGCGCGTTGAGTGAAATCCGCCAGTCGCTGTACCTCAACCTGCTGATCTGCCTGCTGGTGACGTTGATCGTGCTGGCGCTGCTCAACCGGGTGATCAAACGCTACCAGAACAAAATCCAGGCATTGGCCACGCTCGACAGCCTCACCGGCCTGCCCAACCGCCGCGGCTTCGATATTCTCGCTGCGCAGGCGTTGCACGAAGCTCAGCGCGAGACTCGACCGCTGACTGCGCTGTTGCTCGACCTCGACCACTTCAAGGCGTTGAACGACACCCATGGTCATATGGCTGGCGATCAGGTGTTGCTCGGCTTCGCCCGCGATCTGCAAAGCTGTCTGCGCCACGCCGACATTGTCTGTCGCTGGGGCGGTGAGGAATTTATCGTATTGTTGAAGGACACCGACGGCGACACCGGTCAGAAAATTGCCGAGAAGATCCGCCAACACGTCGAGCAACACGAATATGCCTACAACGGCCACAGCCTGAATCTGACCGTGAGCATCGGCGCCACCACCGTGCAACGCGATGACACCTTGCACAGTCTGCTGTCGCGGGCCGATCATGCGATGTACCGGGCCAAGCACACCGGCCGCAACCGCACCTGCGTGGAAATGCCTCACTCGACTTATGCCTGATGACATTGCAAAACCCGACCTTTGCCCGGCCTGCGGCGCTCGCAACGACTGCAGCCTGGCTGATCCGCGCACGGCCGACCGCGAATGCTGGTGCTACGGCGTGACGATCGACCCGGCGGTGCTCGAGGCACTGCCGCCAGCGCTGCGCAACCAGTCCTGCCTGTGTCCACGTTGCGCGCAGGTCGAGGCGCAACTGCAAGCAGGCCGGCGCCCGATCCCGTAAGATGCGCGGCCGTTCATCCGTTGAATACTGACCATGCGCGTCGACCGTTTCCTCAGTAACCTGCCCCGCTATAACCGTCAGCAGGTTCGTCTGTTGCTGGTGGAAAAGCGCGTGCGTGTTGACGGAAAAGTCGTTAGCGACCCGCACAGCGAGGTGCTGGAATTCAGCCGCATCGAAGTCGATGACGAAATCCTGCAAAGCGGTAAACCGGCGCGCTACTTCATGCTGCACAAGCCACCGGGCTGCGTCAGCGCCACCCGCGATCCGCAACACCCGACCGTGCTCGACCTGCTCGATGAACCGGACAAGGCCGACCTGCACATCGCCGGGCGTCTGGACTTCAACACCACCGGGCTGCTGCTGATCACCAACGACGGCGCCTGGTCGCGGCGCCTGACTCAACCGCAGACCAAGCTGCCGAAGGTCTATTACGTCGAGACCGAGCAAGAGATTGACGCACGCTATGCGCCGACCTTTGCCGAGGGTATCTATTTCGCCTTTGAAAACCTGACCACCCAACCGGCACACCTGCAGATACTAGGGCCGCATTCGGCGCGGCTGAGCATCGTCGAGGGCCGCTATCACCAAGTGAAGCGCATGTTTGGTTTTTTCGACAACAAGGTGCTGCGCCTGCACCGCGAATCGATGGGCGAACTGGCCCTCGATAGCGCGCTAAAACCGGGCGAGTACCGCGCTTTGCGCACCGAAGAGATTCATTTGTTCTAAGCCTGCGACCGCTCAGCCGAAGTTGTCGAACAATTTCCCAACGGCACTTGCGCGATCCAGACTCCCCTGCTTGAATCAGGTCGTCGGCCGAAATGTGACCGATGAGTCACCACATACTTCCAAGAAACTTTTTGTCGGTCGCACGCCCGCGGGGCTGCACTGCAACCGGCAGACTGCCCGCCAATAACAACACCCGTCGACCTGCCTTACCGGATCGACATGGGCCAACACATTCCAGGCGTATGCCTACCTGTCACAAAGCTCGTGCAATCTTCGTTGCGCGCATACCCGCTTGCTTGCCAGGAGTCTTACGACATGAGGCCAGAAATCGCTGTGCTGGATATACAGGGTCAGTATCGGGTTTACACGGAGTTCTATCGCGCAGACGCCGCAGAAAAGACCATCATTCTGGTCAACGGCTCGATGGCCACGACGGCGTCGTTTGCCCAGACGGTGAAAAACCTGCACCCGCAATTCAACGTGGTCTGCTACGACCAGCCCTACGCCGGTCGCTCAAAAGCCCACAATCGCCACGAGAAACATCTGACCAAGGAAGTCGAAGGGCAGATCCTGCTGGAACTGATCGACCACTTTGCCGCCGAACACGTGCTGTCGTTCTCCTGGGGCGGCGCCGCGACGCTGGTCGCCCTCGCCCAGCAGCCACGACGCATCGAAAGAGCGGTGATCAGCTCGTTCTCGCCGGTGATCAACGCGCACATGCTCGATTACCTTGAGCGCGGCGTCGACTACCTCGGCAATCTGGATCGCGACCGCGTCGGCCATCTGGTCAACAACACCATCGGCAAACACCTGCCGTCGCTGTTCAAGCGCTTCAATTATCGCCACGTCAGCAGCCTGGCCGAACATGAATACGGGCAGATGCATTTCCACATCAACGATGTGCTGCACAGCGACCGCCAGTGCTACTTGAACGCGGCGAAGAAGATCAACGTACCGGTGCTGTTTCTGAACGGCGAATGGGACGAATACACCGCCGCCGAAGACGCACGCCTGTTCGGCAACCATGTGGCGCAAAGCACGTTCACCACCCTGCAAGCCACCGGGCATTTTCTCGACATGGAACATAAAGCCGCGTGCCGCGACAGCCAGAATGCCTTGCTCGGCTTTCTGAAACCGGCGCAGCAGACCAATCGAACGCGCTACTCGTTTGTGCAGGGCCAACATGCATTGGCTATTTGAAAGGATGTCAGCGCGGGCAAGGCTGCGGGCGGGATGCGTTCGTCTGACCTTTGCAGCCCTTGCTCGCGACTGACCGGTTTCTACGTAAAAAGCCGCTGAAAAGAAAAGAAAACTTCAAATCCGTGGCCGAGTCTGGTACAAAGTCAGCCGCTCTGAGCGGGTATAGTTTAGTGGTAGAACGAAAGCTTCCCAAGCTTTAGATGAGGGTTCGATTCCCTCTACCCGCTCCAACCAAATTTGGTCTCACGTCGTGCTTTTTGGACGGGGGACGCGGGAATGAAAAAACCGGCCTATAGGGCCGGTTTTTTTGTGTCCGGGATTTGTGAAAAGACAATTTCAAGAGTATCCCCTCGATATTGACCAAAACATCCCCCCCAACATAAATCCATTATTTGGTGTTTTATATCGATAATTTGCGGATAAAATCCATTAAAATGGTTTTACGCTACACTTCAGAAATCAGACTTCTTCAAGAGACATTGCCATGCTGGAGCTTAATCTCAGCACACCCGCTGAAATCGTCAAACGCCTATGCGGTCGGCTTCGTACAGAACGGCTCGCTCTGGAAATGACCCAGGCTGATGTGGCTGCACGGGCTGGTATCGGAATCAACACCGTGTCCAACCTGGAGTCTGGCCGCAACGTCGGGTTCGAGAATCTGGTGCGCGTTGCGATGGTGCTTGGCCGAGGAAAAGAACTCGACGACTTGTTCCAGCCCAGGCTCGAAACCCTGGACGATATCCTGCGTTATGAAAACAGCGCCAAGCGTCAGCGCATCAAAAGGAAACCTGACAATGCTTGAAAGGGTTGACGTTTATTACGAGGGCTGGGGTGAGCGCTGGCTTTGGGGCTCGCTTGTTTCCACTACAGCGTTGACCGGGCGCCCATTGATAGTGTTTGAGTACAGCGATGAGGCGAAGAAAAAAGGCCTGGAACTGTCCTCCCTTCGCCTCCCGTTAGCGGGCGGGAAGCTGAGGCGAGATTTCCCATCGCATCAAATGGGTCTTCCCGGCCCGGTCTATGATGCGTTGCCGGATGGTTGGGGCATGCTTCTGATGGATCGCTTGTTCAAACGTCGCGGCCTCAACGCCGCACGCATCGGCCCCCTGGAGCGTTTGGCCTACGTCGGCGCGAACGCGATGGGCGCCATGTCGTTCGAGCCTGTCGCTCCTGAGTTAATGGTACCGGCCACCCATGGCTCGATTGAGCTGCTGGCGGCTGAAGTACGCGAAGTGCTCGACGGCGACGGTGCACAGTTGCTGCAGAAATTATTGCTGGTAGGTGGCTCGCCGCAAGGTGCCAGACCCAAGGCGTTGATCTATCGCGATCCCAGAACCGGGACATTTACCACGGCGACGGTCTCTGGATTCGAAGCCTGGCTGGTGAAATTCCCCGGTCAGAGCGAGCATCCCGAAGTCTGCGCAGTCGAAATGGCCTATTCAGAATGCCTGCGTTTGTGCGGCATCGAGACGCCCGACAGCCAGCACTTCCGCCTGTCTGATGGAATGGCCGCTTTCGCCAGCAGACGCTTCGACCGACAAGACGGTCTGCGCATCCCCATGCAGAGCCTGGCAGCCTTGACGGGAGCCGACTTTCGATCCCCCGGCGCATTGGATTACGTGAGCTTTCTCCGTGCGACCCATCACTGCACTAACGACGTGCGCGAGAAAGCGCTGGCCTTCGAACGAGCGGTTTTCAACGTCGCGTTCAACAACCGGGATGATCATCCGAAGAATTTCGCCTATCTCATGTCGTCTTCCGGCGAGTGGAAGTTGTCGCCTGCCTTCGACGTGACCTTTTGCGAAGGGCCCGGCGGTTATCACCAAATGGACATCATGGGTGAAGCTTTGGAAATTGGCCGCAAGGAGATGCTGAGGCTTTCGCAGGAAGCGGAAATATCAATCGATAAAGCGGAGGACGTGATAGATCGAATATGCGCCGTTGCCAGCCGGTTTTCGGCAATCGCTGCCGAACTGCTTCCGAACGAGATAACCCCAGAGACTTTGCAAGTCATCCAGGGCAGGATCGATAGCAACATCGCCCTCCTTCGTTGAACCGGCCCATTCCTCCGGCCAGCAAACTGAGCCTGCATGCAGGACATAAAAACGAGCCTGCTGAGGGGGTGTTTCAGCGGGTCGCAACAATAAACAAACGTGGAAACGGCAACAGCACCGAGCCATCCGCCAATGCCGGATAAGCCTTTTCGATGTCTGCGAGATACCGCTCCAGGTACTGCGCTTTTTCCGCCTCATCCAGCGGACTCAAAAATGGAATCAACCCGCTCCCCTTGAACCACTCTACGACGCCGGCCGCCCCGCCAGACAACTGATGGTGATAAGTCGTACGCCACACGTCCACTCGCGCACAGTGCGGTCGCAGCATTGAAAAGTATTCGCTGGCGCTGGCCATGTCGGTGCGCTGCCCTGCCGCGCCAGCGAGCTTGCTCGCCCATGGGCCATTGGCGGCGACTTCGCGCATCAGTCGGTGAGAGGGTTCATTGAGATTGTCGGGCATCTGGATCGCCAGACTGCCACCCACTGACAGCTTGCTTGCCAGTGCCGGCAGCAACGTCGCGTGATCAGGCACCCATTGCAGCACGGCGTTGGCGAAGATCACATCGAACGGACCTGCCTCCGCCCATTCATTAATCTCAGCAACATCGAACCGCACTTGCGGCAAGCGCTGGCGTGCCGCATCGATCATGTCCGCCGAGCTGTCGAGTCCACTGACCTTTGCCGCAGGAAACCGCTGCACCAGCAACTCCGTGGAGTTACCGGGACCGCAACCGATATCGACCACGGTTCGCGCATCAGCCGTGGGAATCGCCGCCAGCAAATCACGGGCCGGGCGGGTGCGTTCATCTTCGAAAGCGACGTATTGCTTGGCAGACCAGCTCATTGCGTTCTCCTGTCGGGGTGTTCAAATTGCTTTTCACGATACAGGCAGCGTGAAATGCAATTCCAGTGTGAACGTTGCAAGAATGTCCGACTAAACGACAAGCCGCAGAGCGACTCTCCATCAATCGTAATAGCCGACAGTTTTTTTCAGGTGATCAGAGAACTCATAGATGTCATCCACCGAATTGATCGCATGACGCGTTTCGTTTTTTTCTTCATCGAATATGCCGAGATACTTTTGGGACCGATTGAAATGCAAACGGCAGATCGGTTTGCGATTGTTGTCATCCAGCAAAATACCGAAATAGCTTTGCGTATCGCGCTGAACAATGCGCTTGGCATCAACGACTGATCGGACCAGCGCTCGAACGATGTGGTAACCCTCCAATTCTTCCAAGGTTGTCAGAACTTTGTCATCCGACTCATCGCGCGGATCTACCGGATCAGTTCCGACAGGAACCGAAGGCAAGGACGCCAGCGCGGGCTGAATAGCGCCGCTCATGGCCGATTTGAGCCGATCATTGATCTGGTCATTCAAGAATTGCACGACAGCTTTTCTGGTCAATTCGTGAAACTGATCTCGCACTTTCTGCGTGATCACGCCGTCATAAACCCGGGAAGCGAATACCTTTACAAAGTCATCATCTGGCTTGCTGACCTGCGCGGCGAGAACCTTTTTGATTTGGCTGACATATTTCAACTCACCCGCCGCATTGATGATGGAATCAACGTCAAAGGCCGACTTGGTCAGTTTCACCAACTCGGGGACTGAATATTCATCAATGTCCAACAGATCCAATTCAAGGAACGGTTTCTCATCCATTTTGTTCGGCGCATCCAGATCGGTGAAGAATTTATAGACCTGGCCGTTGGTGAGGATGGAGATTCGAGCACTGGTGACATGGAAATAGCGGAACAACTGTGAGGCATGATTGATATGCAACGACTCACCGATTTTTTTGCACTCAATCAGAATCTGCACCTCACCCTCTTTCATGATCGCGTAGTCGATCTTTTCGCCCTTCTTGGTGCCGATATCGCAGACGAATTCGGGCGTCACTTCGGTCGGATCAAAAACGTCGTAACCCAGAACGGTACTGATAAAGGGCATGACGAACGCATTTTTCGTCGCCTCTTCCGTCTGGATAGCTGCGCTCTGCAAGCGGACTTTGGCGGCTAGGCTGGCTAACTTTTCGAAGAATTCCATGAGTGGCCTCTTGCGGGTTTCGATCCGTGGAACAAGCTGATGGCAGTTTGACTGCCATTTGATACTAGACCCAAACCTGCACAATGAAAGGCCAGCTAATAAACGAACTGAATTGGCGAGTCCTGACGAGGCATCAAGTGCGTGGGAGAAGTTGTAAACAGAATTTTCAGCGCAACGCCGGTGTCTGAATTTCAAGCTCCCAACAAAAGGACTTCCATCATGAAATTTGCAAAAATCGCCCAAAAACTCGCACTCTGGGCCGGTAGCCCGAAGACGTTCATGGGCGCGTTGATCCTGATCGGGTTATGGGGTTTGAGCGGACCGATTTTTGGTTACAACGATACCTGGCAACTGATCATCAACACCTCGACCACGATCATCACATTCCTGATGGTTTTCCTGATCCAGAACACGCAAAACCGTGACACCGACATCTTGCACCTCAAGCTCGATGAGCTGCTGCGGGTCAACAAGGAAGCGCAGAACGCAATGCTCGGGCTGGAAGCGCTGGACCTCAAGCAACTGGAGGAATTGCGCAAGCACTATCGCTCGCTGGGGGAGAACCAAGTGTTCGAGCTTGAGGGGCTCGGTGACAAGAGCAAGCCGAAGCAGGATTTGAATGAGTGCTGAGCAATCTGCATATAACCCCTCCCACACGAGACGCGTCGCAGGCGTAAAAAACCTTCGCAATGCCTGCATCAAGCAGGCCCTGCGAAGGTTTGGGGATGCAGGGATCAGCTTGAGAATTTAGCGACTGGCCTGTAGAGCCCGGGCCTTCTCCAGATGGCTTTGCAGTTTTGGCAAAGTCTCATCGGCAAACGCTTTGATTTCCGGCACGTCGGTGGTCTGTGCCTGTTGCTCGATCTGGGTGATGGCTTCTTCGGTGGCTTTGACCTGACTGGCCGCGTAGGCCTGATCGAAGGTCGCGCCATCCTTCACTTCCGGCATCAATTCCTTGGCCTTGTCGGCGAGCTCTTCGCGGGGCGCGACCGGCAAGTCGAGCTTCCTGGCGATTTTCGCCAGGTGCTGGTTGGCCGTGGTGCGGTCGTTGATGACGACGATGGTGTAATCCTTGACCTCTTTGGATTCGGTCTTGCCGTGGGCCTGACGGCTGGCTTCGATGTCGGCCATGCCTTTGGCGGAAGCATCATTGATGAATTCGGCAGGCGACTGGGCGAACGCACTGCTGGCGCACAGGCCCAGCAGCGTTGCAAAACTGACGGTACGTATACGGGTGGCCATCCGGCTCATGGTCGCGCCCTCCTTCGTTGAAAATACTCAAGCGGGCAGTGATTCGCCCGCTGCTTAAATACACGTGGCGGACAAACGTCCGCCTCAGTTAGGAATGTTTTAACGGTCAAAGGTTTAGAAAAACTGGCCCAGGCACGACGAACGGTGCGTCCGGCAGATCCCGCATCAACTCTTGGTCGGCATCAAACCCGGCAGCGCATGCATCAGCGCGTTGATGGCGAAACCGATGAACATCACCCCGCACAGGCGTGTGATCAACAGTTCGTGACGCTGATAAACCCTGCGCACGCGATGGGCGCCGACCACGCCCACCAGAATCGCGTAAGCCAGCGCGCCGCCAACGAAACTCAGGGCAATCAGCGCCGGCAGCATCGACCAGTTGAGCAGTTCGGCGCGGCTCGACAGCAGCGCAGTGAACGTCGCCACGGCCACCGGGTAGGCCTTGGGATTGGTCAGACCGAAGACAATGCCGTGCCAGAACGGCTGACGCGCGGCGCCTTGCGCTTCGTCGCCATTGCGCCGTTGGGCACGCACCGCACGCCAGCCGAGCCAGAACAGATACAGCGCGCTGAGCACACCGAGCACATCGAACGCCGTGCTGCCGATTTCACGGGCGCCGACAATCGCGATCAACGCCGTGCTGCACCAGACCACATCACCGAGCAAATGCCCACAGAGAAACCCCGCCCCGGCCCGCCGCCCATGCGCCGCACCGATGCCGAACACCGCCAGCACGCCCGGTCCTGGAGTAATGCCGTAGATGAAACCCGAGGCCAGCACGGCCATAAGCAACGATGGAGTCATGGGGAACCTGCAAGCGCCAGAACACGTGGCGGCCAGTCTATATCAGCCGCGAGGCGAGGTCGCCGACCGGTGAGAAATCATGAATCAAAACCCCCTGAAGTCCTCAGGAACGACATATTGCTCACCGTCGTAAGTCAGTGTGATACGGGTCTGTTTCAGTTGGGTCACGCTGGATACACATTGCTGACCTGACCGGGTGTTTTTCGTCTTGCTGCCACGGGTGGTGACGATGAGGTCGGCCAGACCATGGTGGCTGGTGGGCCCCACTTCGACGCTACGGCGAATCTTCTTCTCGTAGCCTTCGCAATCTACGAACTCACCGTTGCTCTTGGCAATCACCAGCCCCTCCAGCACCGGGCGCAGCGCATTGCCTTCGCGCACATACAGGGCCAGATCGGTTTTTTCGTAGGGGTTGGCCTGGGAGCTGTGCGAAAACCTCGAGCGCAAGCCAAAAGCCCGAGTCTCGGGCGCCAGTCGATAACGGGCCGTGTCGATCCGCAGGTCCTCGAAGCGCACGGCATCGGAGTTGTACGCCCCCGGTTTGCGGTAGGTGGCGATGGGTTTGGCGCTGCTCGCGTCGACGATCGCCAGATCCAGATCGAACACACCGGCCTCATCGTCACCGGGGTCGGCCAGATACGTCGAGGTCACCGCGATCGCCTGGTTCTGCACCGCAGGCCAGACCTTGCAGCGTGACAGGGACTTGCCGTCGAAGGCCTTGATGTCGCACGCGGCCTGGGCCTGGAAGGCACAGGCGAGAAAACCAATGGCAATCAGCAATCTGGTGGGTGGGAGCATGGTTCTTCCTTGATGACAGTCGTGTGAATGCAGGTCGATTACAGACCTTTGAAACCTTGTGGCAGAACGTAAGACTTGCCGTCATAACGCAAGGTTGTCGAAACGGGTTTGGACTCGGTGATCTTATCCTTGCAAGCGTCGCCCTTGCCCACACTTGAAGTACCTGTTTCCCTCGTTCTCACGATAAGGTCCGCGTAGCCATGGGAGCTGGTTTTGGCGATCTCAACGGTTCGGGTAATTTCACTGCGCTCGCCCTCGCAATTTCCGTCCCATTCGCCGCCATACTGATAGACCAATAACTGCTGCAGCACAGGGCGCAGCGTTTCACCTTCTCTGACGTAGAGGGTGAGCTGTGTCTCATCCAATGGATTGAGTCGAGAGCTATTGGTAAAACGGCTGCGAACACCAAAGGCGCGGATATCGGGAGCGACCGAATAGCGAGCGGTATCCAGCGTCAGCTCGTGCAAAGCGACGCCGTTTGATTCGAAGGCGCTGTCCTGATGCAGGGTGGCGATTGGCCCGGCTTGGCCGTCCTGCCCAATAGACAGGTCGAGATCATAAAAGCCGCTCGTCCCCACATCAGAGCCGGCTGCGCGCTCAAACGTGGCTTTGGCGCTGATGGACTGCCCCGGATGAGCCGGCCAGTCCTTGCATACAGAAAAATCCGCATCCCCGCTGACGGCAGGAGGCGTGCAATCAGACCAAGCCTGGCCAGCCATCAACCACCCGCAGAACACTGCTGCGCTGATCCACATGGACTTCATTGTCACTTCCCGCTCCTTGATGACATTTCCAGTCGCGCACTATCCCCTTCTGAACCGGACGATTCAACAAAAGCAGACCAAATTGCCATTACGTAGACAGTCGCTGCTGTACCGTTCTCAGAAAGCGTTGCGAAAGATCTCCTCGATCTGGCGCTGATCCGCCGCCCGTGGATTGGTCAATCCGCAAGCGTCCTTCAAGGCGTTGGCGGCGAGCAGCGGAATGTCGCTGAGTTTGGCGCCCAGCTCACGCAGGCCGCCGGGAATCTCAACGTCTCTGGCCAGGCTACGGATCGCGTTGATCGCGGCTTGCGCGCCCTGCTCCGCGCTGAAGCCGCGAATGTCTGCGCCCATCGCATGGGCGACGTCTCTCAGTCGCTCAGCACACACCTGCGCATTGAACGCCTGCACATGAGGCAGCAACACTGCGTTGCACACACCGTGGGGCAAATCATAGAAGCCGCCCAACTGGTGCGCCATCGCATGGACGAACCCCAGCGAGGCGTTGTTGAAGGCCATGCCCGCGAGAAACTGCGCATAAGCCATGTTCTCCCGTGCGGCCAGGTCGCTGCCGTCGCGCACGGCCAGGCGCAGGTTGTTGCTGATCAGGCTCATGGCCTTGAGTGCGCAGGCATCGGTGATCGGGTTGGCGGCCGTCGAGACATAAGCTTCGATGGCGTGGGTCAGCGCGTCCATGCCGGTTGCCGCCGTCAGGCCTTTGGGCATGGCGACCATCAATTGCGGGTCGTTGACTGATAGCAGCGGCGTGACATTGCGATCAACGATGGCCATTTTCACGTGGCGCGATTCGTCGGTGATGATGCAGAACCGGGTCATCTCGCTGGCGGTGCCGGCGGTGGTGTTGATCGCGACCAGCGGCAGTTGCGGCTTTTGCGATCGATCGACGCCTTCGTAGTCGCGAATGTGCCCGCCATTGGTTGCGCAGAGAGCGATGCCTTTGGCGCAGTCGTGGGGCGAACCGCCGCCCAGCGAGACGATGAAATCGCAGCCGCTGTCCTGCAAAAGCACCAGCCCGGCCTCGACATTGGCGATGCTCGGGTTGGGTTTGGCGCCGTCGTAAATCACCGAGTCGATGTCCTGCATCGCCAGTTTCTCCGCCACCATAGTCGCAACGCCAGCCTTGGCCAGACCGCTGTCGGTGACGATCAACGCCTTGCCGAAGCCATAGTTGCGGATCGCGTCCATGGCTTCGTCGAGGCAGCCGCTGCCCATGATGTTGACCGCCGGAATGAAGAAGGTGCTGCTCATCGTGTGTCTCCTGTCTAGGGCCGGCTCGAGCGCTGCGCTCCGGCAGATGCACACAGGATCGACCGATCGGTCACGACGGATGTTGATCTGGCTCAATGCCCGCTCGTGATAAAGTCGCCGCCCATCTGCCCCTTTGTTTTGAGACGCCTGCGCAATGACTGATTTTCTGAATGTCGACGCCACCCTCGAAGACTGGAACGCTCTGCGCGCCGCGACCGATTTCAACGGTTTGCTGGTGGGCAATGGCGCCAGCCGCGCGGTATGGGACGACTTCGGCTACGACTCGCTGTTCGAAAATGCCCGCACCGTGGAAGAAAAACCTTTGAGCGCCTCGGAGCTGGCGGTGTTCGATGCGCTGCAAACGCGCAGCTTCGAGCAGGTACTCGGCGCACTGAAAACCACCAGCCGGGTCAACAAGGCGCTAGCCGTCAGCTCGGCGGCGCCGCGCAATCGCTACTACGCGATCAAGGAAGCGCTGATCAACACCGTGCACGCCATGCACATCCCGTGGCGGCTGGTGCAGCCGTCAACGCTGGCGACGCTGAGCGAAGAACTGGCGCGCTATCGCACGGTGTTCACCACCAATTACGATCTGCTCAACTACTGGGCGCTGCAACACGACAGCGCAGTGATCGACGATCTGTTCAACGGCCCGAACGCCAGTTTCGACCTGAGCGAAAGCACCACTGACAAACCGCGCTTGCTGTACTTGCACGGCGGTCTGCATCTGGTGCGTAACCAGGACGGCACGGCGCGCAAACTGACCTCGACCGAGGGCACGCTGCTCGGCAGTTTCGCCATCAACAACACCCTGAAAACCCTCGATGACGTGCCGCTGTTCGTCAGCGAAGGGCCAAGCGCGGACAAGCTCAAGACCATCCGCAGCTCGGATTACCTGTCGTTCTGTTATCAGCAGTTATTGGGACACGACGGCAGCCTGTGCATCTTCGGCCATGCCTTGGGCGAACAGGATGCGCACATCATCCGCGCGCTGCGCCTGGCCAAACCGACAAGCGTGGCGATCTCGATTTACCCGCGCAGTGCGGCGTTCGTCCAGCATCAGAAGCGCCATTACACCAGGGTGTTCGACGGCACCGGGGTCGAGTTGCGGTTCTTCGATGCCAAGAGCCACGCGCTGGGCGATCCGAAGTTGTCGGTGCCGGTCGAGGTTTAGCGGCGAGGCTACCGACGCCATCGCGAGCAGGCTCACTCCTACAGGGGATCGCATTTCAACTGCAGGAGTGAGCCTGCTCGCGATAGCGGTCTATTGTTCGGCATCTCTTTCGAAGCTGATGGCCTCATCGCGAGCAGGCTCGCTCCAGGGAAGGTGGTGTGTTCAGAGGACCGGCAAGGTCTTGTCCTTGATCACCTTGGTCGCGCCGTTGCTTTTGACGCTGGCGATGCCTTTATCGCAAGCGGCGTCCGAGGAGTACGCCTCGCTGCTGCCAATGACCTGATGGTTGGCCGCTTTCAGATTGAAATAGGGATGGCCGTCCTTGGTCGACTTTTTTTCGTAGCGCTCGTCCACCGCGCTGTTGCTCTGCACGGCGGCGATGCCACCGTCGGCGCCGGCGCGTGTGGTGTACAGCTCGCTGGTCAGAATCGTTTCGGCATTCGCTGCTTTGAGCACGAACCTGAATTGGCCGTTGCTGCTTTTGCTGACTTCGTACCATCCGGACATGCGCGTTGCTCCTTGGCGATTTAGGCAGAGTGCGCTTCAAAGTAAAGACCAGCGCGAGCTATCTGTCGCCTGTTGCGGCCCCATCGCCAGCAGGCTGGCTCCCACACTGGAATGCATTCTCGTGGGAGCAAGCCTGCTCGCGAACGGGCATGACCACTCATTACAAGATGATTTGCGTGCCGAGCAACCCGAGGAACCCGGCCAGCCATTTTGGGTGCGCGGGCCATGCCGGTGCCGTGGCCAGATTGCCCTGGACGTGGCCGTCGGTGACTGCGATGTCGATGTAGATACCGCCGGCCAGCCGCACTTCCGGCGCACAGGCCGGGTAGGCGCTGCACTCGCGTCCTTCGAGTATGCCCGCCGCGGCCAGCAGTTGCGCACCGTGGCAGACCGCGGCGATCGGTTTGCCGGCGTTGTCGAAGGCGCGCACCAGTTCAAGGACTTTCTCGTTCAGCCGCAGATACTCCGGCGCGCGCCCGCCGGGGATCAGCAGCGCGTCGTAATCGGCTTCGCTGACCTTGGCGAAGTCGAAATTCAGGGCAAATAGATGGCCGGGTTTTTCGCTGTAGGTCTGATCGCCTTCGAAGTCATGAATCGCGGTGCGCACGGTTTGTCCGGCGGCTTTGTCCGGGCACACGGCATGCACGCTGTGACCCACCATTTGCAGGGCCTGGAACGGCACCATTACTTCGTAGTCTTCGACGTAATCGCCGACCAGCATGAGGATTTTTTTTGCGGGCATGGGGAGCACTCCTGCGGGAAAGGTCTGGAAGTATTCAAGGTAGACCGAATCTGGATGTTTGGTGGTGGGGGTTATAGACCGAGCCATCGTTCATCGCGAGCAGGCTCACTCCTACAATTTGGAATGCATTCCCCTTGTAGGAGTGAGCCTGCTCGCGATGGCGTCGGCAAACTGTACGCCTCAATTTGTGTCTGTCTGTAACAGCCTGAAGCGTGCGGTTTATGGCTAGATGGAGGACTTCCCGCCACCTCAAATCCGGTGCCTCTCATGTCCTCGCGCGAAAACACCGGCATGGCCCTCGGCCTGCTCGGTGTAGTGATTTTCAGCCTGACCCTGCCCTTCACCCGCATCGTGGTGCAGGAACTGCATCCGCTGCTCAACGGCTTGGGGCGGGCACTGTTCGCGGCGATTCCGGCGGCGCTGCTGCTGTTGTGGCGTCGCGAGAAGTGGCCGAGCTGGCAGCAAGTCAAAGGCCTGAGCCTGGTGATCGCCGGGGTGATCCTGGGTTTTCCGGTGTTGTCGGCGTGGGCCATGCAAACGTTGCCGGCGTCCCACGGTGCGCTGGTCAATGGTTTGCAACCGCTGTGCGTGGCGCTGTACGCGGCGTGGCTGTCCCATGAGCGCCCGTCGAAAGCTTTCTGGGCTTGCGCCGCGTTGGGCAGTGCGCTGGTGCTCGGTTATGCCTTGTACACCGGGGCGGGCAGCATTCAGGCCGGGGATTTGTTGATGCTCGGCGCGATTGCTGTCGGCGGGCTGGGTTACGCCGAGGGCGGCCGCCTGGCCAGAGAGATGGGCGGCTGGCAGGTGATCTGCTGGGCGCTGGTGCTGTCGACGCCGCTGCTGATCGGGCCGGTTGTGTACCTGGCGTTGCAACATCAGGGCGCAGTGTCGGCCAGGGCCTGGTGGGCGTTTGGGTATGTTGCGCTGTTCTCGCAGTTTCTCGGATTTTTCGCCTGGTACGCCGGGCTGGCCATGGGCGGCATCGCCCGGGTCAGTCAGATCCAGTTGCTGCAGATTTTCTTCACTATCGCCTTTTCTGCGATGTTCTTCGGCGAACACGTCGAGCCGATCACTTGGGTATTTGCCTGCGGCGTGATTGCCACGGTCATGCTCGGGCGCAAGACCGCAGTGAAAGCCAATGTGGGAGCGAATCTGCTCGCGAAGGGGTCTTAGCAAGCGACTTCATTGTCGCCTGTCAGTCAGCTTTCGCGAGCAGGCTCGCTCCTTGGGTCAGCGTCAGGCCAGGTAGCCGTCGGCGCGCAGCAGGGTTTCCAGGCAGTGCTCGCTGATGTGGTAGAACGCTTTAAGTTCCTCAATTTTCGCCAACAGCTGCGCTGGGTCGACCGGCTCGGCGCGTTTCACCGCCAGGATCATTTTGTTCTTGTTGGTGTGTTCCAGCGAAATGAACTCGAACACTTTGGTCTCATAGCCGCAGGCTTCGAGGAACAGCGCACGCAGGCTGTCGGTGACCATTTCCGCTTGCTGGCCCAGGTGCAAGCCGTATTGCAGCATCGGTTTGAGCAGCGCCGGGCTCTGGATCTGCAGGCGGATCTGCTTGTGGCAGCACGGCGAGCACATGATGATCGACGCGCCCGAGCGGATGCCGGTGTGGATCGCGTAATCGGTGGCAATGTCGCAGGCATGCAGGGCGATCATCACGTCCAGCTCGCTCGGCGCGACGCTGCGCAAGTCGCCGCACTTGAACACCAGCCCCGGATGCTCGAGTTTGGCCGCCGCGGTGTTGCACAGGTTGACCATTTCCTCGCGCAACTCGACGCCGGTGACTTCGCCTTCGGCCTTGAGAGTGTTGCGCAGGTAATCGTGGATCGCGAACGTCAGATAGCCCTTGCCCGAGCCGAAATCCGCCACCCGCACCGGCTTGTCCAGCGCCAGCGGTGACGAGGTCAGGGCGTGGCTGAACACTTCGATGAACTTGTTGATCTGCTTCCACTTGCGCGACATCGCCGGGATCAGCTCGTGCTGGGCATTGGTCACGCCAAGGTCTTGGAGAAACGGCCGGCTCAACTCGAGAAAGCGGTTTTTCTCACGGTTATGCTCGGCAGACGGCGCCTCGCGCAATTGCTGAGGTTTGCTCTTGAACAGCGACGACTTGCCCTTTTTGCTGTATTCCAGCTGGGCTTCGTCACTCAGCGCCAGCAAATGCGCATTCTTGAACGAGGTCGGCAGCAGCCCCGCAATCGCCGCTACGCCTTCAGCCAGGGGCAGGTTCTTGGTGATGTCGCGGGTCTTGTAGCGGTAGACGAAGGACAGGTGCGGCTGGGCCTTGACCGTCACCGGTTTGATGATCACCCGCTGCAGATCCGCCTCGTCACCGACGTACTTGGCCAGCACCAGTTTGATGAAACCGTTCTGTTCGAGGCTGGTTTGCAGCAGCTCGATGAATTGGGCGTGGTGGTCGGCGGCCGGCTTGGTGGACGGCGCGGAAGAAGCGGAAACGGACATGGACAAGCGGCCTCGGACGGGCGGAAACGGAAGTGGCGGGTATTTTAGGGGGGATGGGGGTTGGGGACACGCGCTTATTTGCTGAACGGTTGGTTTCAACAGTTAAAAAGCTACCCTCACCCCAGCCCTCTCCCGGAGGGAGAGGGGGCCGATCGCGTTGTTCCATCGAGTTGCACCGACCTGAAATACCGAGTTGAACTCAGGTCTAAAGCATCATTGCAACAACTCGCTAATCGACTCGGTTTCTCAGGTCGACATCGAGCGCAAGACACCTCGGTCGGCTCCCTCTCCCTCCGGGAGAGGGCTGGGGTGAGGGGCTGCGATCCCAAGCAGGAAGAACTGCTTCAGCCCAACACCACCAACCGATTCGGCAACTCATTCCTCACCTGCGTCACCGGCACATGCACCTTCAACAACTCGCCACACGCCTCGATACAGGTAACAAACCCCTCCAGCGTGCGCCCCTGCCGCACCTGCTCGGTAAACGCCGCAACAATCACATCCCAGTTCTTATTGTCCAGACGCCGCGAAATGCCCTCGTCCACCAGAATCTCCACATACCGCTCAGCCTCGCAGACAAAAATCAGCATGCCGGTGCTGCCAACGGTGTGGTGCAGGTTCTGCTCAAGAAACTGCCGCCGCGCCAGGTTCGAGGCGCGCCAGTGCCGCACGCGACGCGGGACCAGATGGGTGGTGATTTTCGGCAGGCGGAACAGCAGGCACAGCACGATGAACAAGCCCCACTGCACCATCAGCAGGCTGCGCAGGGTCAGCCAGCCGGTCAGGTAATGCACAACGCCCGGCAGCACCAGCGCCAGCAGACTGGCCCAAAGCAGCGGGATGTAGGCATAGTCGTCTGCGCGCGCAGCCAGCACCGTGACCAGTTCGGCGTCGGTGTCGCGTTCGACCCGGGCGATCGCCTCGGCGACTTTGCGTTGTTCGTGTTCAGTCAGTAATGCCATGTCGAAAAATGCCTGCTCGTTATTGTTCTGTTCTCACCAGCCGCCGGACGAACCACCGCCGCCGAAACTGCCCCCGCCGCCGCTGAAGCCGCCTCCGCCGCCACCGCCCCCGCCGAATCCACCGCCACCAAAACCGCCCCCGCCTCCGGAGCCGCCACGGCCGGCGGGCAGGATACCGAGCATCTGGCAGACAAACACCGTCAGGATGAACAACATCACCAAAAACATGAACAGCGCCGGATGCCGCGAGATGAAATCATCGGCCGAGTCGCCACTGGATTCGTACACCGTCGACGGCTCGTCCAGCGGATTGCCACCGAGCACCACCAGCATCGCCGCGACGCCGTCGCTGATGCCTTTGCTAAAATTCCCGGCCTTGAATGCGGGCGTGATGACCTGATGGATGATCACCGACGCCTGCGCATCGGTCAGCCGGTCTTCCAGCCCGTAACCGACCTCGATGCGCAACTTGCGCTCGTCACGGGCGACGATCAGCAGTGCGCCGTTATTCTTGTCCTTTTGGCCGATGCCCCAGTGCCGGCCCAGTTGAACGCCGAAATCTTCGATGGTGGTGCCCTGCAGATCGGGCAGCGTGACCACCACCACTTGTTCGCCGGTCGCCTGTTCGTGGGCCTGCAATTGCTGGCTCAGTTGCGCACGCAGCGACGGCTCGAGCATCTGCGCCTGATCGACCACGCGACCGCTCAGCGCCGGGAACGTCAATTCGGCCTGGGCGCTGACGGCAAACAGCCAGAGCATCAGCACCAGACCCGTTTTCAACACGCGCATGGACAACCTCATCGCCAACATCGGATCAGAACTTCACTTCCGGGGCCTTTTCCGCGCCGGGCGTGGTGGCTTCGAAGGTTTCGCGCACTGGCAGATCGCTGTACATCACGCTGTGCCACAGGCGTCCGGGGAAGGTGCGGATCTCGGTGTTGTATTTCTGCACCGCCAGAATGAAATCGCGGCGCGCCACGGCGATGCGGTTTTCCGTTCCCTCGAGCTGCGATTGCAGAGCGAGGAAGTTCTGATTGGCCTTCAGGTCCGGATAGCGCTCGGAGACCACCATCAGGCGGCTCAACGCGCCGGTCAGTTGATCCTGCGCCTGCTGGAACTGCTTGAGTTTCGCTGGATCGTCGAGGGTGCTGGCATCGACCTGGATCGACGTCGCCTTGGCCCGCGCTTCGATCACGGCGGTCAGGGTCTCCTGTTCATGGGCTGCATAGCCCTTCACGGTTTCCACCAGGTTGGGGATCAGATCGGCGCGGCGCTGGTACTGGTTCTGCACCTGGCCCCAGGCGGCTTTGGCCTGTTCGTCGAGGGTCGGGATATTATTGATGCCGCACGCGGTCAAGAACGTAGCCAGCACCAGCAGCGTGGCCACTTGCAAACGTGAGCGGTAGGTCGGGCTGATCGTCATTGCGGTGATGCTCCTTTGATTAAAAAACCGCGCGCTGAATATTCCGGCACGGCGGTTGGGGCATAATCGGCCCCGCCACTGGATTGCGACGGGCTTATGGGCTAAAAAGTGCCCTTCGCGTTCACGCTGCCGCTGTCGGCTGTGGTTTTTTGGCTCTGAATATTCGAGCCGGCACCCGAACAACAATAGTCGCTCCTTACATTTTGGCTGGCCGGTGTTTCGTCACCGCTTGGGCCCTTGAGAAAAATATTCATGAAGAAGCTGTGTTTGCTGGGTCTGTTCGTCAGCCTGGCCAGTCACCAGGTACTGGCCGCCACGGTCCCGGTTCCCTTGGAAAACAAGGACGCGTTCATCAGCAACCTGATGGGCCAGATGTCCCTCGATGAGAAGATCGGCCAGTTGCGCCTGATCAGCATCGGCCCGGAAATGCCTCGCGAGCTGATCCGCAAAGAGATCGCCGCCGGTAACATCGGCGGCACCTTCAATTCGATCACCCGCGCGGAAAACCGGCCGATGCAGGACGCCGCCATGCGCAGCCGCCTGAAGATTCCGATGTTTTTCGCGTACGACGTGATCCACGGTCACCGTACGATTTTCCCGATTCCGCTGGCCCTCGCCTCGAGCTGGGACATGGACGCCATCGGCCAGTCCGGCCGTGTTGCCGCAAAAGAAGCCGCCGCCGACAGCCTCGACATCACTTTCGCGCCGATGGTCGACATTTCCCGCGACCCACGCTGGGGCCGCAGCTCCGAAGGTTTCGGTGAAGACACCTACCTGACTTCGCGCATTGCCGGGGTCATGGTCCGCGCTTATCAGGGAGCAACCCCGAGCGCCGCCGACAGCATCATGGCCAGCGTCAAGCACTTCGCCCTGTACGGCGCGGTCGAGGGCGGTCGCGACTACAACACGGTCGACATGAGCCCGGTGAAGATGTACCAGGATTACCTGCCGCCGTACCGCGCCGCGATCGATGCCGGCGCCGGTGGGGTGATGGTCGCGTTGAACTCGATCAATGGTATTCCGGCCACGGCCAATACCTGGCTGATGAACGATCTGCTACGCAGAGATTGGGGCTTCAAGGGCCTGGCAGTCAGTGACCACGGGGCGATTTTCGAGCTGATCAAACACGGCGTCGCTCGCGACGGTCGTGAAGCAGCGAAGCTGGCGATCAAGGCCGGCATCGACATGAGCATGAACGACACGCTGTACGGCAAGGAACTGCCGGGGCTGCTCAAATCCGGCGAAATCGAACAGAAAGACATCGACAACGCGGTGCGCGAAGTGCTCGCCGCCAAGTACGACATGGGTCTGTTCAAGGACCCGTACCTGCGCATCGGCAAGGCCGAAGATGATCCGGCCGACACCTACGCCGAAAGCCGTTTGCACCGTGCCGAGGCCCGCGAAGTGGCGCGGCGCAGCCTGGTGTTGCTGAAGAATCAGAATGAAACCCTACCGCTGAAGAAAACCGCGAAAGTCGCGCTGGTCGGCCCGCTGGCCAAAGCGCCAATCGACATGATGGGCAGTTGGGCCGCCGCCGGTCGCCCTGCGCAATCGGTGACGCTGTTTGACGGCATGAGCGCAGTGATCGGCGACAAATCGAAGCTGATCTACGCCCGTGGCGCCAATATCACTGGCGACAAGAAGGTCCTCGACTACCTGAACTTCCTCAACTTCGATGCGCCGGAAGTAGTCGATGATCCGCGCCCTGCCAGTGTGTTGATCGACGAAGCGGTCAAGGCCGCCAAGGATGCCGACGTGGTGGTTGCGGCAGTGGGCGAATCCCGTGGCATGTCCCACGAATCCTCGAGCCGCACCGACCTGAACATCCCGGAAACCCAGCGCGAGCTGATCCGCGCGCTGAAAGCCACGGGAAAACCGCTGGTGCTGGTGCTGATGAACGGCCGCCCGCTGACGATTCTCGAAGAGAACCAGTCGGCTGACGCGATTCTGGAAACCTGGTTCAGCGGCACCGAGGGAGGCAACGCGGTTGCCGACGTGCTGTTCGGTGACTACAACCCGTCGGGCAAACTGCCGGTGACCTTCCCGCGCTCCGTCGGGCAGATTCCGACCTACTACAACCACCTGAGCATTGGCCGGCCGTTCACCCCGGGCAAACCGGGCAACTACACCTCGCAGTATTTCGATGACACCACCGGGCCGCTGTTCCCGTTCGGTTATGGCCTGAGCTATACCACCTTCGCCCTCAGCGACATGGCCTTGTCGTCGACCACGTTGAATGCCACCGGCAAGCTCGACGCCAGCGTGATGGTCAAGAACACTGGCAAGCGTGACGGCGAAACCGTGGTGCAGCTGTACATTCAGGACGTCACCGGCTCGATGATCCGCCCGGTGAAAGAACTGAAGAACTTCCAGAAAATCATGCTCAAGGCCGGCGAACAGAAAGTCGTGCACTTCACCATCACTGAGGATGACTTGAAGTTCTACAACGCCCAACTGAAATACGCGGCCGAGCCGGGCAAGTTCAATGTGCAGATCGGCCTGGATTCGCAGAGCGTGACGCAGCAGAGTTTCGAATTGCTGTAATTTTTCAGGTAACACATAAACCTGTGGGAGCTGGCTTGCCAGCGATGGCGGCCTGACAGTCAACTGATATGTTGAATGTGATGGCCTCATCGCTGGCAAGCCAGCTCCCACAGTGTTTTTGGGGTGTCCCGTTAACCGCGTCTATCGAGGATGTTGACCACCAACCGATCCACCCAGCCCCACACCCGCTGCTTGACCCGCCGCCACAACGGCCGGCGCTGCCACTCCTCCAGGCTGACCAACTGACTCAGCCCGAAGTCCCTGACAAAACTCGCCTCCACTGCCGCCGTCAACGACGGATCCAGTGCTTCCAGGTTCGCTTCCAGATTGAAGCGCAGGTTCCAGTGATCGAAGTTGCACGAACCGATGCTCACCCATTCGTCCACCAGCACCATTTTCAGGTGCAGGAAGCACGGCTGGTATTCGAAGATCTGCACCCCGGCCTTGAGCAGTCGCGGATAGTAACGGTGCCCGGCGTAGCGCACTGACGGGTGATCGGTGCGCGGCCCGGTCAGCAGCAAACGCACGTCGACACCGCGCGCCGCGGCCTTGCGCAGCGAGCGGCGGATTTTCCACGTCGGCAGGAAATACGGCGTGGCCATCCAGATGCGTTTCTGCCCGCTGTTCAGCGCGCGAAACAGTGATTGCAGAATGTCGCGATGCTGCCGCGCATCGGCATAAGCCACGCGGCCCATGCCCTCGCCCTTGTCCGGCACACGCGGCAAACGCGGCAAGCCGAAATGCGCGGCCGGGCGCCAGGCGCGCCGGTAGCGGTTGGCGATCCACTGACGGTCGAACAGCAATTGCCAGTCGATCACCAGCGGGCCGCTGATTTGCACCATCACTTCGTGCCACTCGCTGGTGTCCTCGTTCGGCGTCCAGAATTCATCAGTGACACCGGTGCCACCAACCACCGCCAGACATTGATCGACCAGCAGCAGTTTGCGGTGATCACGATAGAAATTGCCGACCCATCGCCGCCAGCTCAAGCGATTATAGAAACGCAGTTCCACCCCGGCAGCGGTCAGGCGCTGACGCAAGTGCAAGGTAAACGCGAGGCTGCCGTAATCATCGAACAGGCAGCGCACACGCACACCGCGCTCGGCCGCCGCCGCCAGCGCCTGGACGATGGTGTCGGCGCAGGCGCCGGCCTCGACCAGATACAGTTCCAGTTCGATCTGTTCTTTGGCGGCGGCGATGTGCTCGAGCATCCGCGGAAAGAAGTGCGGGCCATCGATCAGCAGCTCGAAGCGGTTGCCGTCGCGCCAGGGAAACACTGCGCCGCGCATGTCAGCGCGCCGTGAAGATCAGCACCGCACCCACCGGTACCGACAGGCTGATGGCCGATAGATCGGCAAGCTTGCGCAGGCTTTCCAGCCCCGGCGCGAGGTCGAAATCCTCGGCGTTTATCACCAGCGGCTCGAGGGTCACCACTTGAAAGCGCCGATCATCCAGGCGCGTCGCCAGCAGCTCGGCGGGATATTCGTGTTGCTTGCCATGCAGATTGACGGTCAATGGCAGGCGCAATTCCAGCTGCGCGCCGGGGGCCAGATCGTTGATCGGGCGCAGGTCGATCTGCGTGGTGATCGTCGCTTCCGGGAACTGCTCGATCTGGAACAACTCCTTGCGCATCCGCTCATCGCGAAGCGGAATGCCGCTGTTGATCGACTCCAGCTCGACCTCGACTTCGGCACGCCCATTGGGATCGACCTTGCCGTGCAGCACCAGAAAGCGCTGCACTTCGGAGACACTGGCGTTTTTTGTGCTGACGAACGACAGCCGCGACGACTCGCCGTCCAGATACCAATTGGCTTGGGCCGGCAATGCGGCGGCGGCCAGCAGCAGGCAGGAAAGGGTTGTGTACAGGGAGCGGTTGAACATTGAGCACTCGTGGGGGCGATAAACCTGAGCCGAACATTAACCGCCCGCCGAGTTATTGCAAACTGAAGATCACCACAGATGCCTGCACTGATGAGACCCTTGTGGGAGCTGGCTTGCCAGCGATAGCGTCGTCACAGGCAAAATTTTCGCTGGCTGATCCACTGCAATCGCTGGCAAGCCAGCTCCCACATGATCTCCATTCACAGGGAATCGAGTGTGGTCAGGGATCGAGGCGGCAGCCGTGGCGTTCGCTTTGCCACTGCGCGCTATTGCTGCGGCCGATGCCGCTGACCGTGACGGTTTTGCTGGCACTGTCATCGGTGAACTGGCTGATCGGCAGCCACTGCTTTACATAGCCACGGCAGTATTCGGCGTCGTTGTTCATCACATACCGGCACGAGCAATATTCCTTGGCGGTGTAGGCGCTGATGATGTCCGGAAAGGCCCACAGATTTTCACGCTCGTAAGCGATCCAGCCGAGCAGCAGGACCAGCAGTAACAGCAATAAGCGCTTCATGGCTGCACCGCCTTGAGTACGCGCGCGAGCAATTCGTTGTGGCGATAACTGCCATCGCGATCATCGGCGTAGCGCACAACCACCAGTTTCTGGCCGGGAATCACGTACAGCGCCTGGCCCCAATGGCCGAGCGCGGCGAAGGTGTCGGGTGGCGCGGCGGGCCATGGCGATGACGCGCCGTCCACCGCGCGATTGAGCCACCAATGACCGCCGGGCACGGCTTCGTCCTGACCCGCCTTGTAGCTGGCGAAGGGTTCCCGGTTGAACGCGACCCAATCCTGGGGCAGCAATTGCCGATCCTGCCAGCGCCCGTCGCGCGCCATCAGCAGCCCGACTCGCGCCAGATCCCGCGCGGTAAGGTAGGCGTAAGACGAGGCGACGAACGTGCCGCTGGCATCGATTTCCCAAACCGCGCGGCGAATCCCCAGCGGTTCGAACAATGCCGTCCACGGGTAATCGGCATAACGCTGCGGGCCGAGCATGCCTTTCAACGCAGCGGCGAGCAGGTTGCTGTCGCCGCTGGAATAACGAAACGCCCGACCCGGTTCAGCGTAGGTCGGATGATCAGCGGCGAACACGGCCATGTCGCGACGACCGCGGGTATAGAGCATCGCCACCACCGAGGATTTCAGCGGCGCGTATTCGTAGTCTTCCTGCCAGTCGATGCCCGAGGCCCAGTGCAGAAGGTCGGCGATTTTGATCCCCGGGTGGTTTGCCAGCGGCGGGTAATACTGCGCGGCCGGGTCTTCGAGCTTGAAGCGGTGTTCGCCATACGCCACGCCGAGCACGGTGGCCATCAGGCTTTTGCTGATCGACCAGGTCAGGTGCGCGGTTTGCGCGGTGGTCGGACCGGCGTAGCGTTCGTAGATGATCTGGCCGTCGCGGATGATCAACAAGGCGTCGGTGCGGATGCCTTGGCGGGTGCTGTCGTCGCGGGGCGGGAAGGCGTAGGTTTCCAGCGCCTCGACGGCTGGGCCGGTGATTTTCGGGCCGGTCGGCCATTGCTCGCCGGGCCATTGTTCGGCGTGCGCGGTGAGGCTGATGAGCAGCAGGAACAGGGACAGACCTTTGAACATGGTCGAGGCTCTGGGAAATGAACCTGCTGAGACTAGTCGGGGTTTATGACAGGGCGGTGGCGTTTCGTGAATTGCTATCGCGAGCAGGCTCACTCCTACAGTTTGATCGCATTCCAATTGAAGAATCACGGTCCCCTGCAGGAGTGAGCCTGCTCGCGATGAGGCCTTTTAATTCGCCGCCAAAGCCTTGGCCAACCGCTTGCCCCTCGCCCCCGCCGCCAATTGCATCACGGCCTTGTCCCGCTGCCACATCTGCGCCCACGCCACCGGGCCTGCGGCCAACGCTTGATCCACCTCCCCCGCCAGCGCCTCGAACTGCGCAAACAACCCACCCAGCAACACATGCCCGGCCAGATTATCCGGCGCTTGCCGGCTCGCTTCGGCACACCCGGCCAACAGCGCCAGCAAACGTAATTGCAGGGTCTGCGGCCAGTCACTGTCCTGGCCGACGCCGTAAAGCCACGCAGTCATCGCGCTCAGCACGTACACGTCTTCAAGGGTGCGAAAGGGTTTGACGTACGCATCCCAGCCATCGCTGGCGAGTAATTCGCACAACGCGCCATCCAGACGCAGACGACCGTGGCTGATGTCTGGCATCAACGGCAGCGCCGGCAGTGTTTCCACGGTCACGCCGGGCTCACCGGGATAGACCACCGCCAACGTCAGTCGCGGTGTTTCGCCGTCTGATTCGCTGCGCGCGGCCACCAGCAGCCAGTCCGCCGCATCGCCTGCCGTGACGAAATCCTTGCGCCCGCTCAGGCGCAAGCCGTGCAGGCGCGTTTGCATATCCGCCGGGCGCAGGCTGCGCTGTTCGGTGGCGCACAACGCGCCGAGGCTCAATGGCGCGCTCGGCCAGAGCATGCGCAACGCCGCCTGATAGCCGACGAGAAAGGCCAGCCCCGGCGTGGCCATGCGCCGCCCGCCGGCGACTGCCAGTTCGAATGGCGAGACAGTGCCCAGCGTCTGCAACAGCGTCGCGAAACCCTCAGCGAGGTCGGCGACGGCGGGCAAGCGTTCGCTACGTTGCAACAGATCTGACCAGGGCACGGGCGGCTCCTTCTGGGCTGTCATATAAGCATCACCGAACGTTCATGGCGATGACACCGGGGCTACATAGCCTGACTTTGCACAACACGGCTGCATAAAGAAAGTCGATCGGCTGCAACCCATGACGGGTTCAAGGCCCGTACGGAGATTCACATGACGCAAATCGCCCGCATCAGCGACACCGGCAATGAACGCCGCCTGCAAGCCGAACGCCTGATCGGCGCCGAAGCCTTGCAGCAAGCCCAGGCCCTGCGCTTCGCCGTTTTCAGCGGCGAGTTCAACGCCAAACTCAAAGGCGCGGAACTGGGTCTGGACATGGATGACTATGATGTTCACTGCAGCCACATCGGCGTGCGTGACCTGAACACCGGGCGCCTGGTGGCGACGACCCGTTTGCTCGATCACACCGCTGCCAGCAGCCTGGGCAAGTTTTACAGCGAAGAAGAATTCAGCCTGCATGGCCTTGCGCACCTGCAAGGCCCGATCCTGGAAATCGGCCGCACTTGCGTCGATCCGGCCTACCGCAACGGCGGGACCATCGCTGTGCTCTGGGGCGAACTGGCCGAAGTGCTGAATCAGGGCGGCTACAGCTACCTGATGGGTTGCGCGAGCATTCCGATGCAGGACGGCGGCATTCAGGCCCATGCGATCATGCAGCGCCTGCGCGAACGTTATCTGTGCACCGAACACTTGCGCGCCGAGCCGAAAAAACCGCTGCCAACGCTGGATATCCCTTCCAATGTGATCGCCGAAATGCCGCCGCTGCTCAAGGCCTACATGCGTCTGGGCGCGAAGATTTGCGGCGAGCCGTGCTGGGACGAAGATTTCCAGGTCGCCGACGTGTTCATCCTGCTCAAGCGCGACGAACTCTGCCCGCGCTACGCCAAACACTTCAAGGCGGCCGTGTGATGAGCCGGTTGCGGGTGTACGCGCGAATCGCGCGGGTGCTGCTGGTGGTCTCGCTGGGCCTGAGCATGGCCAGCGTGTTCGGGGTGTTCGAGCGCATTGGCCTGGCGCATTCGATGGAGCGGCGCCAGCGCTGGTCGCGCTTTTTCATGGCGCGCCTGAGCAACGCCCTGCCCTTTCGCGTGAGCGTACATGGCGAGCTGCCGAAACAGCCGATGCTGTGGGTGAGCAATCATGTGTCCTGGACCGACATTCCGCTGCTGGGCATGCTCACGCCGCTGTCGTTCCTGTCCAAGGCCGAAGTGCGCACCTGGCCGGTGGCCGGCTGGCTCGCGGCCAAGGCCGGCAGCCTGTTCATCCGCCGCGGCTCGGGTGACAGCCAGTTGATCCGCAAGCAGATGACCCGCCATCTGCAAAGCGAACACGCCTTGCTGATGTTCCCCGAAGGCACCACCACCGACGGCCGCTCGCTGCGCACTTTTCATGGTCGCTTGTTGGCGGCGGCGATTGATTCACAAGTGATGCTGCAACCGGTGGCGATTCGTTATCTGCGCCATGGCGAAGTCGATACGTTGGCGCCGTTCATTGGCGACGACGATTTGCTCTCGCACCTGATGCGCCTGTTCAGCAATGACTGCGGCGATGTCGAAGTGCATTTGCTCCAACCGATTGCCTGTGAAGGCCGCGAGCGCGCGGCACTGGCGTTCGAAGCGCAGCAGGCGGTGCAGAAGGCGTTGTTTGGCTCGATTCCTGAGACCCGACAATCCCCAATGCGCCCGGCAATTGCTGCCTGAAACACATTTCCGCCATTCACCTTGCCCCCTGTGGGAGCGGGCTTGCCCGCGATAGCGGTGGGTCAATCAACATCAAAGTTGAATGTGCCGACGCTATCGCTGGCAAGCCAGCTCCCACAGGGATTCAGGTGGTATGTGTTTGCAGTGCAAAGTCCTGCAGTTGTGGGTAAAAGAGACTGAAGTCTTCACTCAACGGTTCATACAACCGCCGCAACTCCTCCATCGCCCCCGCCAGTTCCTCCGGCCGGGTCAGCCGCCGCGAAATTCCGCGCAGCACCTGCTCCAGTACTTCGAACTGCTGATACGACCCCAGCCAATCATTGGCAACCATGTGCGGCGCGATCTTCGCCAAACGCTCCGGCAATTGCTGCTCACTGGAAAGCACCCGGTAAACGCCAGCCGTAAACACCTCCAGCGGTTGCTCGGCATACAGCGACCAGTCCCGCGCCAGGCAATGATCGAAAAACACATCAAGGACGATTCCGGCATAACGCCGGCGGGTTTCGGTGAAGCGGCCCAAGGCGATGTCCACCAGCGGATGGCGATCTGTGAATACGTCAATGCGGCGATGCAGTTGAATGGCTGCTTCGACCTCCGGCGCAAACTGCCCCTGCAACCGACCTTTGACGAAATCGCCGTAGAGGCTGCCGAGTAACTGGCCGGGGCGCTGACCGCCCAGATGCAAATGTGCGAGATAGTTCATGGGCGCAGCTTAGCACTGCGCCAGGCGAGCCGGCAGCTCTATATCGTTATAACCCGATATAGCGATTCATGCGCTGATCAGAACCAATTCATATTGGTATATCGCGATCCAACGATTTAAAGTTCGCCACATTGCGATATATCGCCACTGCCAACACGAGCCCTGCCATGAACCTCGACCTCGACGAAATAATAAAAGCCCTGGCGCACCCAGTACGACGAGACATCCTCAACTGGCTGAAAGACCCCAAGAACGAATTCCCCGAGCAGTTGCACAACCACGAGTACGGCATCTGCGCCGGGCAGATCGATCAGCGTTGCGGCCTGTCGCAGTCGACGGTCTCTGCGCATCTGGCGACGTTGCAACGCGCCGGTCTGATCAGCAGCCAGAAGGCCGGTCAATGGCACTTTTTCAAACGTAACGAGGACGTGATCCAGGCGTTCCTCAGCACCCTCAGTAAAGAGCTCTGACCCTTGACGTCAGTCAGCCGCAAGGAAACCCGCATGCCCCTTTCGCTTCTCATCCTCGCCTTGAGCGCCTTCGCCATCGGCACCACCGAGTTCGTCATCATGGGCCTGTTGCCCGATGTCGCGGCCGATCTCGGTGTGTCGATTCCCGGCGCTGGCTGGCTGGTGACCGGTTACGCCCTCGGTGTGGCCATCGGCGCACCCTTCATGGCGATGGCCACGGCGAAACTGCCACGCAAGGCGGCACTGGTCGCACTGATGGGCATCTTCATCGTCGGCAATCTGCTTTGCGCCATCGCCAGTGATTACAACGTGCTGATGTTCGCCCGCGTGATCACCGCGCTGTGCCACGGCGCGTTCTTCGGCATCGGCTCGGTGGTGGCGGCCAATCTGGTCGCGCCGAACAAACGTGCTTCCGCCGTAGCGCTGATGTTTACCGGCCTGACCCTGGCCAACGTGCTCGGCGTGCCGCTCGGTACGGCGCTGGGCCAGCACGCGGGCTGGCGCTCGACCTTCTGGGCGGTGACCGTGATCGGCGTGATTGCACTGATCGGTCTGATCCGCTTCCTGCCGGCCAAGCGTGACGAAGAAAAACTCGACATGCGCGCCGAACTCGCGGCTCTCAAAGGCGCCGGTATCTGGCTGTCGCTGAGCATGACCGCGCTCTTTGCCGCCTCGGTCTTCACCCTATTCACCTATGTTGCGCCGCTGCTCGGCGAAGTCACCGGCGTCTCGCCCCGTGGCGTGACCTGGACGCTGATGCTGATCGGCCTCGGGCTGACCGTCGGCAACATTATCGGCGGCAAACTGGCCGACAAAGGCATGGCCGCCACGCTGATCGGCGTGTTCATCGCCATGGCCGTGATCTCCACGGTGCTGAGCTGGACCAGCGTGGCGCTGATCCCGAGCGAAATCACCCTGTTCCTCTGGGCCACCGCGTGTTTCGCCGCGGTGCCTGCGCTGCAGGTCAACGTGGTGACCTTCGGCAAGGCGGCACCGAACCTGGTGTCGACTCTGAACATCGGCGCGTTCAACGTCGGCAACGCCCTCGGCGCCTGGGTCGGTGGCACGGTCATCGCCCACGGTTACGGCCTGACCAGCGTACCGCTGGCCGCCGCCGCGCTGGCCGTGCTGGCGCTGCTGGTGACCCTGATTACTTTCCGCCAGAACGGCAATGCCGAGCTGGCCGCTGCATCCAACTGATCAACTTCCTTAATTAAGAGAGGCTTGTAGACATGGCGACTATTTTTGACCCGATCAAACTCGGCGACATCGAGCTGAGCAACCGCATCATCATGGCCCCGTTGACCCGCTGCCGCGCCGACGAAGGCCGCGTGCCGAATGCGCTGATGGCCGAGTACTACGTACAGCGCGCCTCGGCCGGCCTGATCCTCAGCGAAGCCACCTCGGTGACGCCGATGGGCGTCGGCTACCCGGACACCCCAGGCATCTGGTCCAACGACCAGGTACGTGGCTGGGCCAACGTGACCAAAGCCATTCACGGCGCCGGCGGCAAGATTTTCCTGCAACTGTGGCACGTCGGCCGTATCTCTCACCCTTCTTACCTCAACGGTGAAGCGCCGGTGGCGCCGAGCGCGATTCAGCCAAAAGGCCACGTCAGCCTGGTGCGTCCATTGGCCGATTACCCGACGCCGCGTGCGCTGGAAACCGCCGAAATCGCCGACATCGTCGACGCCTACCGCACCGGTGCCGAGAACGCCAAAGCCGCCGGTTTCGACGGCGTGGAAATCCACGGTGCCAACGGCTACCTGCTCGACCAGTTCTTGCAGAGCAGCACCAACCAGCGCACCGACCAGTACGGTGGCTCGCTGGAAAACCGTGCACGTCTGCTGCTGGAAGTGACCGACGCCGCGATCGAAGTCTGGGGCGCCGGCCGTGTCGGTGTGCACCTGGCGCCGCGCGCTGACTCCCACGACATGGGCGACGACAACCTCGCAGAAACCTTCACCTACGTGGCGCGGGAGCTGGGCAAGCGTGGCATCGCGTTCATCTGCTCGCGTGAAAAAGAAGGCGCCGACAGCCTTGGCCCTCGACTGAAAGAAGCGTTTGGCGGCCCGTACATCGCCAACGAGAAATTCACCAAGGACAGCGCCAACGAGTGGCTGGCGGCTGGCAAGGCGGATGCGGTGGCATTCGGCGTGCCGTTCATTGCCAACCCGGACCTGCCGGCGCGGTTGAAGGCTGATGCGCCGTTGAATGAGCCGCATCCTGAAACCTTCTATGGCAAGGGGCCGGTGGGTTATATCGATTATCCGACGTTGTAAACGATCGTGTAGAAATGAAGAAGCCCCCGACTTGTGAGAGTTGGGGGCTTTTTTGTGTTCGGCTGGGGAGTGATTGCGCAGCTGAGTGCGTAGCCCCTCACCCCAGCCCTCTCCCGAGGGAGAGGGAGCCGATCAGCGTGTACCCTTAATCCTGAGTTCGGCTGGATATTTCAGGGCGGCGTAGATTGAGTCAACAACGCGGTCAGTTCCCTCTCCCGAGGGAGAGGGAGAGGGAGCCGATCAGCGTGTACCCTTAATCCTGAGTTCGGCTGGATATTTCAGG